>JALOTC010000023.1 GCA_025458085.1 Cypionkella sp.
TCAGTTGCCGGTGCGTCAAAGATCAAGCGGCTTTCGCCCGCTTCCACCACATCGCCCGCCTTCATCACCATCACCTTATGCGCCAAGGCCCGCACGACGCGCAGGTCATGGCTGATGAAGATATAGGCAAGCCCCCATTTGCGCTGCAAATCCCGCAGCAGATCGACAATCTGAACCTGAACCGTCATATCCAGCGCACTGGTCGGCTCATCCAAGACCACAAGCTTGGGGCGCAGGATCATGGCACGCGCGATGGCGATGCGCTGACGTTGTCCACCCGAGAATTCGTGCGGGTAGCGGCCCATCGTCTCTGGGTCCAGCCCAACCTCGGCCATGATCTCGGCCACCATCTGCCGCCGGTCGCGGCCCGGTTCGATGCCGTGAACGCCAAGCCCTTCAGCGATGATCTGTTCCACCGTCATCCGGGGCGACAGGCTGCCGAACGGGTCTTGGAACACGATCTGCATATCGCGGCGCAGGGGGCGCAGCGCCTTGCCCGAGAGGGCAGAGATATCCCGCCCCAGAACCACGACCGGCCCGGCAGAGGGGATCAACCGCAGGATGGCAAGCGCGAGCGTCGTCTTGCCAGACCCGCTTTCCCCCACCACGCCCAAAGTTTCGCCTGCGCGCACCGAAAGGGTCGCGCTATTCACGGCCTTTACATGGCCAACCGTGCGGCGCAGGAAGCCCGCGGTGATCGGAAACCAGACGCGCAAGGCTTCGGTCCGCACAACCTCGACCGCGTTTTCGGGCACCGGCTCGGGTCGGCCTTTGGGTTCTGCGGCGAGCAGCTTCTGCGTGTAGGGGTGCTTAGGCTCTGCAAAGACCTGCGCCGTCGTGCCTTGTTCGACGATCTGCCCGCCCGCGCACGATGTTCAGATCATGGGTGATGAAGAGAAGGCTCAAGCCCTCGGCCCGTTTCAACTCCATCAGCAGGTCAAGGATCTGCGCCTGAATGGTCACATCAAGCGCAGTGGTGGGTTCATCGGCGATCAAAAGGTCCGGCCCGTTGGCCAAGGCCATCGCGATCATCACCCGTTGCCGTTGCCCGCCCGAAAGCTGATGCGGATAGGCCCCAAGGCGGCTTTCGGCATCGCGGATGCCCACTTTCTGCAAAAGGTCCAGAATCCGCGCCCGCGCCGCGGCCCCCCGCAGGCCCTGATGCAATTCCAAGCTTTCGGCCAGTTGCTTTTCAATAGTGTGCAGCGGGTTGAGGCTTGTCATCGGCTCTTGGAAAATAAAGCTGATGTCGTTGCCACGCACTTGGCGCAGATCAGCCTCGGCCGCGCCCACCATCTCGCGGCCCATATAGCGCACCGATCCTTCGACCGAGGCGTTATCCCCAAGGAGGGATACGGTAGAGAGCGCAGTCACCGATTTACCCGAGCCGCTTTCGCCCACAAGCGCCACAACCTCACCCTTGCCGACGGCAAAGCTGACCCCCTTCACGGCTGGAATGGTGCGCCCATCCTGCCGGAAGCTGATCTTCAGGTCGCGAACCTCCAGCACGCTCATTGAAAGGTCTTTCGCGGGTCAAAGGCATCGCGCACGCCTTCGAAGATAAAGACCAGAAGGCTTAGCATGATGGCAAAGGTGAAAAAGGCGGTGAAACCCAACCAAGGGGCCTGAAGGTTTTGCTTCGCCTGCTGGGTCAATTCCCCCAAGGACGGGGCCGAGGAGGGCAGGCCGAAGCCAAGGAAATCAAGCGCGGTCAGCGCGCCGATCGTGCCGGTGACGATGAACGGCAGCATGGTCAGCGTCGCCACCATGGCATTCGGCAACACATGGCGGAACATGATCGTGGCGTCTGACACACCAAGCGCCCGGGCCGCGCGGACATATTCGAAATTCCGCGCGCGCAGGAATTCGGCCCGGACGACACCAACAAGGCTTGTCCAGCCAAACAGCACCATCAGACCCACCAATAACCAGAAGTTCATGGTAAAGACCGCCGCCACGATGATGATGACGTAAAGCTGCGGGCTGGCACCCCAAATCTCGATGATCCGCTGAAAGATGAGGTCCACCAACCCGCCGAAATAGCCCTGAACCGCACCTGCCGCGATCCCGATGATCGATGACAGCACGGTCACGATCAACGCAAAGCTGACCGAAAGGCGGAACCCATAAATCACCCGCGCCAGAACATCGCGCGCCGTGTCATCCGTGCCAAGCCAATGCGTCGCATCAGGGGGCGATGGGGCGGCGCGGCCGATGTCATTAATCGTGTTATAGCTATAGGGAATGGGCGGCCAAAGGATCCAGCCCTGCTCAATCGGTTCGCCCAATGCCGTGCCGCTGGCAGTGGCCTCGGCCAGAACCCCTTCGGGATCATCCCAGCACGCCTCGGACCCACCTGCCATGATCAGGCATTGCACTTCGGGGTCTTTATACTTCGCCTCCGTCCGGAAATCCCCGCCAAAGGCGGTTTCCGGGTAGAACTGCAGGAAAGGCACATGCCACTCGCCCCGGAACTGCACCAAAAGCGGCTTGTCATTGGCAATCACCTCGGCGCAGAGCGACAGGAGGTAAAGGAAGCTGAAAATGATCAGCGCCCAAAAGGCGCGGCGGTTGGCCTTGAAATTGCGCCAGCGGCGCTGGTTCAGGGGGGAAAGCGCCATGACCTAGCCCCGCTTCTCAAAGTCGATCCGGGGGTCAACCCAGACATACATCAGGTCTGACAGGATGCCGACCAAGAGGCCCATGAGGCCAAAGAAATAGAGCGTCCCGAAGATCACTGGGTAATCGCGCTCTACCGCAGAGCGATAGAAAAGCTGCCCCAATCCATCGAGTGAGAAGATCATCTCGATCAGCAGGCTGCCGCCGAAAAACACGCTGATGAACACCGCCGGGAAGCCAGCGATGACGATCAGCATCGCATTGCGGAAGACATGGCCATACAGAACCCGGCCTTCTGACAGGCCCTTGGCCCGGGCGGTCATCACATACTGCTTCTTGATCTCGTCCAGAAAGCTGTTCTTGGTGAGCAGCGTCAGCGTCGCGAAACTGGCGATGTGATATGCCAGAGATAATCAACGATCTGGCCCCAAAGCGTGAGTTCCTCCCAGTTGTCACTGTAAAGGCCGCGAAGCGGGAACCAGCGGAAGTAACTACCGCCTGCAAAAAGCACGAGCAGCAGGATCGCAAAGAGAAAGCCCGGAATCGCATAGGCCGCGATGATGACGCCGCTTGTCCATGTGTCAAAGCGGGTGCCATCGCGCACCGCCTTGCGGATGCCAAGCGGGATAGAGATCAGATAGGCCAAAAGCGTGGACCACAGGCCAAGCGTGATCGAGACAGGCATCTTTTCCAGCACCAGATCAACCACGCTGATCGACCGGAAATGACTCTCGCCGAAGTCAAAGACCAGATAATTGCCCATCATGATCAGAAAGCGTTCCCAAGCCGGGATCGCCTCTTTCACGCATTCAGGCGCGCGGGCCGAAGGTTCGCCGGTAAAGCCCGGCTCACAGACAAAACGGGCGAAACCGAATTGCACTTCCAGTTCGGCCAGAAAAGCAGGGTCAAGGCCGCGCGCGCCAACGTAGCCCCCATCGGCCCCGGCGCTTTCCATGCCTGCATCGCTACCGCCCGAAATCGCCTGAATGGCATCGCCGCCGCCTTCGACCCGCGCAAGCACCTGTTCGATCGGGCCACCCGGCACAAATTGCGTCAGCGCGAAATTGATCACCATGATCCCGACAAGCGTCGGGATGATCAGGAACAATCGCCGAAGGATATAGGCGCCCATCTGGCCTGCCTGCCCGTTCTTGTTATCTGAGTGCGCCCTTCGCTTTCAGCGCCTCTGCCTTTTCCGCGTTGTACCACCAGAAATCCAGCTCGCCCAGTGCATAGGGGGGCAGGTTTTCGGGATGTTCGAAAATGTTGTAATAGGCGATGGTGTGATTGGCCTTGTACCATTGCGGCACCCAGAACCGTTCCGCCCGCAACACCCTATCCAGCGCCTTGGTCGCAATGGTCAAATCGTCCAGCGACTGCGCCGCCATCACCACCTCGATCAGCCGATCCACCGCAGGGTTCTTAAGCCCCATCAGGTTGAAGGCCGACACATCCGCCGTTTCCGACCCATAGAACTGCTTGAGTTCAGAGCCAGAGATATAATCAGACCGCGCATTGCCCACGACCATGTCGAAATCATATGACGGGGGTCGCGTCCGCGCCTCCATCTGCGCATTGTCCACCCGCGTCATCCGCGCATCTACTCCAAGCGCCTTCAGATTTTCGACATAAGGGTTCATCACGCGGTCAAAGGTTGGGCTGTCGTTCAGGATTTCCACCACCAGCGTCTGACCGGCCGCATTGCGGCGCAACCCGTCGCTGCCAACCTCCCACCCCGCCTCGTCCAAAAGCGCGCTGGCCTTCCGCAGATTGCCCCGGTCAAGCTGACGCTCGCCCGAGGTGGGGGCAGTCACCGCCTCGTCCGTCAGGATGGAGGCAGGCAAAAGCCCTTCGTCCACCAAGGGCTGAAGGATCGCTACTTCCTCGGGCGAGGGCACGCCCGTTGCCTCCAGCCACGAATTTTCCCAAACCGAGTCAATGCGCGCATAGAGGTTCCCGAACAGCGTCGCATTCGACCATTCGAAGTTGAACATCAACCCCAAGGCCTCGCGCACGCGCGGGTCTTGGAACTTTTCGCGCCGCAGATTCAGGATGAAGGCCTGCCCGGTCGCCTTTGCCCCGGAGGGCAGTTCCACCTTCAGCACCGTGCCATCCTGCACGGCCGGGAAGTCGTATTTCTGAGTCCAGGTCAGCGAAGAAGCCTCATTCCGGAAGGTGTAGCTTCCGCCCTTGAACGCCTCAAAGGCTGCGTCATAGTCGCCAAAATATTCAAAGCGGATCGTATCGAAATTGCCCCGCCCCCGGTTGATTGGCAGGTCCTCGCCCCAGTAGTCGGGGTTACGCCGCCATGTCACGGTGCGGCCTGCCTCGAACTGGTCCAGAACATAGGCCCCCGTGCCAAGGAAAGGCACCATACTGCTTTCTTCCAGATCAAGCCCGTTCGCCTCGTAATGCGCCTTTGACAAGATCGGCAAGCCGCCCATGCTCGCGGGGAGGTCACGGTGCGGCACACCCTCCTTGAAGGTGAATTTGATGCGATGGGGGTCCAGCACCTCCACGCTTTCGACCTGCGTGGCCAGAACGGTGCGGAAATCGGTCAGACCCTTGGTTAGAAAGGTTTCATAGCTGAACTTCACATCTTCGGCTGTCATCGGCGTGCCATCGGCAAAGCGCACTTCAGGCCGGAGGTTGAAGATCACCCAAGACCGATCCTCGGGATATTCCAAGGTGGAGCAGAGCAGACAGTAGACAGCGCCGATTTCATCCGCCGTCCCGACAAGGATGCTTTCATAAGGGGCCGAGGACAGCGCCGCCGCGCGCCCCTTGACCGAATAGGGGTTCATGCTGTCGAAGCCACCGAACGCCCATTGGCTGATTTCGCCCCCTTTGGGCGCATCGGGGTTCACATAGGGCAGATGCGGGAAATCGGCGGGAAGGTTCAATTCGCCAAAGGTCGAAATGCCATGGGCGGTAATGACCCGTTCCTCCTGCGCCACCGCCCCTTGGGCGATCATCGCAAAGACAAGTCCAAGGCCAACCCAGTGCTTCGTCATGTGCAATCCCCGCATATCCTGCCGCTTGCTGCGGCTTGGCTCTCATTTAGGGAAGTAAAGCGCGGATTGTCGATGCCTCAAGTTGCGATTGCGTGAGGCATGCCAAAAACAAAGGGCCGTCCCGAAGGACGGCCCCCTTTTGCCCGGACGGGGGCAAATCAGTTCGTCGTGGTCGCGAGGTAGGCAATCAGGTTGACCCGTTCTTCCGCACTCGGCAGACCCGCGAAAGACATCTTGGTGCCCGGCGCATAGCCGCGCGGGTTCAGCAAGAAGGCATCCAGATTCTCGGGCGTCCAGGTATCACCGGCCATGGCAAGAAGCGCATCGGAATAGCCAAACCCGTCATGCGCGGCCTTGGGGTAATCCACGATCCCGTTCAGGAACGGACCAGTACCATTCGTGCCGTCAAGCTTGTGACAAGCGCGGCACTTTGCAAAAACCCGCTCGCCTGCTGCTGCATCTGCCGAGGCATAAAGCGTGGCGAAATCCACCTCTTCTGCCGGGGCCTCGGCTTCGGCAGTAGCGCCAGTGTCGATAACGTAGGCTTGCTCTACCTCACCATGTCCACCGCCGGTGTGATAGAGCACATCGGCAGCCCATGCCCCGAGGAGATAAACGAGCAGCGAGCCGCACACCGCGCCCGTAACCTTGGTCATCGTCATCGTGTCGAACATGTCGCGCATTCCCTTGGCATTCGTCTGCGCGCGCTTCTATCCGCTTCCCCCGATGGAATTCAAGGTGTAGAGCCGCGACCAATCGCCCTTTTCACAGGGTTTTCACAGCATAAATGCAAGGTCAGGGTCGGAACATGTCTGGACGCATTGCCTTTCAGGGGGAACTGGGCGCCTATTCGCATCAGGCCTGTCAGCAGTCGCGCCCGGATATGGAGCCTGTCCCCTGCCAGACTTTCGAGGATGTGGTGGAACTGACCCGGTCGGGCGAGGTGGATCTGGGGATGCTCGCGGTGGAAAATTCCACCTATGGCCGTGTGGCGGATGTCCATAGCCTGTTGCCAAAGGCAGGGCTGCATATCGTGGACGAGGCATTCGTGCGCGTGCATGTCAACCTGCTCGGGGTAAAGGGCGCGCGGCTGGATCAGGTGCGCGAGGCGCATGGCCATGTGGTAATCCTGCCGCAATGCGCAGGGTTTCTGAAAACCCACGGAATCAAGGGCCGCGTCAGTTCAGACAATGCCCGCGCCGCACGCGAAGTGGCAGAGGCAGGCGATCCTGCGCGCGCGGCGCTGGCCAGCGAATTGGCAGCCGAAATCTATGGCCTCGATGTTCTGGCCCGGCATATCGAGGACCAGAAGAACAACACCACCCGATTCCTCGTCATGTCGCCCAAGCCCGACCATACGCGCCGGGCGGATCGGATGATCACCACCTTTACCTTCCGCGTTCGCAACATTCCGGCAGCGCTTTACAAGGCGCTTGGCGGCTTTGCCACGAATGGCGTGAATATGACCAAGCTGGAAAGCTACATGGTCGGCGGCAGCTTCATGGCGACCGAATTCTATGCCGATATCGAAGGCCATCCGCAGGACCCGAACGTGGCCCTCGCGCTGGAAGAACTGCGCTATTTCACCACCAACGTGACTGTGCTCGGCGTCTATCCATCCGACAGGCTGCGCGGCTGACCGGCCTCAGGCCCGGCGGGCAGAGGCATTGCGCTGTTCGATCTCTGCCGCAAGCTGGGCCATGCGCTTGTTCAAACGGGCCTGAATCTTACCTCGCGCCAACCGGGCCGATTGCAGGAACAACCGTGCCCCAAGCGTCAGGGGCCGCACGTCAAGATGCATGACCAGCCTTGTCCGCTTTGGTGACAGGCCAACAAGCTCCATGCGCACATCGCCTTCCAACAGCTTTCCCCTGCCGGAAAACCCAAGCTTCGCGGCCTCTTCCAGCTCCACCAGCCCGAGTTTCAAAAGCCTGTCCTTGCCGCGAAAGCGAAAGCGCACTTCCCACGTCATGCCGCGGCCAGGCTCCCGCAATTTATCCGTGCGCGTCACATCTGCCCCCCGGCGCATCGCAGCCCTTTCCCAGGATTCGAAATCCGTCAGAGATTTGAAAACAAACTCTGGCGATGCCTCGATATCCGTGCGCGCAGAAAAGTGCATGGTCTGACCGAGCTCCACTCATACCCACCCCGCGCCCAAGGTGGGGTCAATTGCCGCGGTCTGCAAGCCAGTTTTCCAATAAGGCATGCGCAATTGCACCCCGCCGCGGAGCCTTTACCTCGGGATGTGCGCCTGCCATCACAGTCACCATCTCTTCGCGGCTGATCCAGCGCGCAGCTTCCAATTCTACCGGGTCAAGCGCGATGTCTTCCGACACTGCCTCGGCCGCGCAGCCAATCATCAGGCTTGCCGGAAAAGGCCAAGGCTGACTGGCAAGATAACGGACATGGCCCACGGCAATGCCTGTCTCCTCGGCCACCTCGCGGCGCACGGCGGCCTCTATCGTCTCGCCCGGTTCCACAAAACCGGCAAGGCAAGAATGCATTCCTTCAGGCCATCCGGGGCTGCGCCCAATCAATGCGCGATTTCCACGCGTGACCAGCATGATCACGACCGGGTCCGTCCGCGGAAAATGCCTTGCGCCACAGGCCGTGCATTGCCGCTGCCAGCCCGCTTCGATGGATGCCGAACCAAGACCGCAAACAGCACAAAAGCCATGTGTCCGATGCCAGCCCAAGATCGCACGCGCCATTGCAGCAAGTTCTGCCTCTTGTGCGTCAAGCTTGAGCATCAGGCTGCGCAGTTCCACAAAGGCATGGTCCGCAGGCAGAAGAGGATGACGGTCCTCTGTCGTATCAAGGAAAAGAGGTGGCGAGGGCGCAGTGCCGCATGTCGGCGTCCAATGCACCAGATCAGCGGCAAAAAGCCCCTGGCCCGACTCCAGCCCAAGAAAGATCATCTCCCCCGCATCGGCAAAGACCGGATGATCGGATGCAAGCCAGACAAGGGCCTCCCCTCCTCGCGCCAGAGGTTTCCCGCGCCAATACGCAAGTACCCGACCGCGCTTGCGCAGGTCGTCCTGCATGGATGCATCCCCACGCAGATGCGCTGCCCGGTCTAGCGTCGACCCCTCGAATGCAAAGCCCCAGCCGTCCTTCATCATGATCCCCACCTTCTTTTGTGCGGCAATTGATCACGGAAGCCCGACAGCTGCAAATGGCAGAGGTCTGAGGATTTGACACATCCAGATCCGAGTCCTATCCTTTCTTACAATTTTAAGTGGTGTCTCGTGTTCAGTTTCTCCCCGTTTAACGAGTTGCGACATCATCTTGGAACAGCTTCCTTCGGCAGAGTCGTCCGCAGATGCGGCCCTTGAACCTTACCAGACTTTGCACCTTCGCCTGTTGGCAACGTCTGACCTTCACATGCAGGTCACCGATCACGATTACATCGCGGATCAAAGACGTCCGGGCATCGGTCTGACCCGTCTGTCCGGGTTGATCCAGAAGGCCCGGCAAGACGTGCCGAACTGTCTGCTTCTGGACAATGGCGATTTCCTCCAAGGCACGCTGATGGGCGATTGGTCAGTAAAGGGCAAAAAAGCCAATCCCATGATCGCGGCGATGAATGCGCTTGCCTATGACGCCATCACCTTGGGCAATCATGAATTTACCCATGGCCTGCCCTATCTGAAAAAGATTTTAGAGGAGGCGCGGTTTCCCATCGTCTCTGCGAACCTGTGCTGCGCAGACACTGGGAAACCCTTCGTGCCACCCTCTGCCCTTCTTGTGCGCGACCTGACCGGGCCGAATGGCCAGCGTCATCTGCTGCGCATTGGCGTGACTGGCGTCTTGCCGCCGCAAACGGCCCGTTGGGATGCACAGGCGATCAAGGGAAAAGTTCTTTTTGACCCCATGATAGAGGCGGTGGAACGGGCCGTATCAGCGCTTCGATCCGAAGGGGCAGATGTGGTGATTGTCCTTGCGCATTGCGGCGCAGGCGATGGCAAACGCGAACCGATGGTCGAAAACGCGGGCCTTGCCATCGCCGCCCTTCAAGGGGTGGATGCGATTGTTCTCGGGCACCTCCATACGCTTTTCCCTGATGCAAGCCTGCCCGCAACCGAGGGTATCGACCCAGTCCGTGGTTGCCTTCATGGCAAACCCGCCGTGATGCCGGGGCATTCCGGCTCCCATCTCGGCGTGATTGACCTGACATTGGTGCAGACAGCCCGTGGCTGGCGCGTCAATGGCCACCGAACAGCGCTCTGGTCTGCAACCGAGGCGCCTACAAGCGAAACGGATGACGGACCTATCCGCAAATTGCTTGCACCCGCCCACCGGGCAACGCGCACCTGGGCGCGGCGCAAGGTCGGACAGTTGGACCAACCGCTGAACAGCTTTTTCGTGATGCTCGGCGATATGCGCGCTATGCAGATCCTGCATCAGGTCAAGATCGCCCATGCGAAAGCGGCTCTTGCCGCAGGTCCTTGGGCAGGCTTGCCCGTTCTGGCCGCGACGGCCGCTTTCCGGGCAGGGGGGCGGGGCGGACCGGACAATTTTGCCGATGTCCCCGCAGGCGTGTTCGAACGGCGGCATGGTTTTGCGCTCTACCCGCCACCCAATCGTCTCATGGCGCTCTTGGTCACGGGCGAGGACCTGCTCCATTGGCTCAATCAAGCAGCGCGGGTCTTCCACAAAATCACCCCGGGTGAGCAGGACCAACCGCTCTTGCGTACAGACCTTCCATCGTTCCTTTTCGACACGATCGGGGGGCTGACCTATAGGGTCGATCTTTCTGCCCCGGAAGGTGCACGCATCACGGACCTTCGCTATGCAGGACAACCCATCGACCTTCTGGCCAATTTCGTCCTTGCCACGAACAGCTACCGCGCGCATGCGCCGGGGGCTTTCCTTCGTCAGGGGCGTGGAGAGTTCATCCTCAAAGATCAGCCATGCGTCCGCGACCTGTTGATGCACCACCTATCCGGCGCAGAGCCGGTGTCCTTTCCCCTCGCGCCAGGCTGGCAGTTCGCTCCCCTACCCGGCACTTCCGTCCTCTGTGACACAGGCCCTGGGGCCTTGGCGCATCTCGACGATATCGCCCATCTCAAACCGGAACCCATTGGCCTAACGCCCGACGGCTTTCTGCGGCTCCGGCTCTGGCTATAGGCGGCGGGGGGCGATACACAGGCCCGAGCACAGCCGGAGCCTTCCCTTGCCCTATGACGCCATCCTGTTCGACCTTGACGGCACGCTGATTGATACCGAACGCGTGGCCATGACCACCGGTCGCGCCGCCTTTGCCGCCATTGGCTATGCCGAGGTCGATGCGCTGCTGCATCGCCTGATCGGGGTGGATCAGCCGACCGCCGCCGTCCTGATCCGCACCGCTCTGCCGGAGGTGGACCTGCCTTCCCTGACAGCACTTTGGCAAGAAGGGTTCGAGTCCGCTTTGCGCGCCGATGTGCCCTTGAAACCCCATGCGATGGATGTGGTCCAGAGCCTTGCACAGCGCCATGACCTTGGGCTTGTCACATCTTCGGGGCGCGAGGCCGCGCTTGACAAGCTTTCGCGCAGTGGGCTTTTGCACGCCTTCCGCCGCGTCGTGACGCGGGATGATGTGACAAAGCCCAAGCCCGACCCGGAACCCTATCTGCTTGCCGCCCATCATCTTTCCGCCACGCCTGCACGCTGCCTTGTCTTTGAAGACAGCGATACGGGTGCCCGGGCGGCCTATGCAGCGGGAATGACAGTGGTGCAGGTTCCCGACATGCACCCACCCTCGGGCAGTTACGCCACGCATATCGCCCCGGACTTGCGGGCTGGTGCGGCGATGGCAGGCTTGCGCATCTGAACCCTGCCGTGCGGGGTTGCGAATCCCGCGCGCCTCGCCTATCTGGAGGGCGAGAGGTTGGCGCGGGCAGGCGCCTCGCCAACCCGGTCAGGACCGGAAGGTAGCAGCCGTAACGAGCCCCGCTTGGGTCGTTGTCCAGCCTCTCACCTTTCTTCCTTATGCGCGGAACTCCAGAACACCGATCACATCGGCCATCTCTGGCTGCACGGGGTTCCCCTTCATGGACGAGGCCGACAGCGCCGCCTTGGCAACTGCCGTATGGGCAGAAGGCGCAAGGCCTATCTGGGTCAGGTCAGGCAACCCCGCCCCTTTTGCCCAGTGGGACAGCGCCTGCGGCGCATCCTCGGCAGTGCTGCCCAGAACAGCGGCAAGCATGGCGCAAACCTCGTCACAGCGCGCACGTGCTGCCCCCGTGGTCAGGCGGCGGTTCATCGCCAGCACCGGCCCCAAAAGCGCCCCGCAGATCGCGCCGTGGGCTGCACCCGTCAGCCCGCCGATCACCCCAGACAGCCCATGCACGGCCCCAAGCCCGGAATTGGCCAAGGCCAACCCGCCCGAAAGCGAGGTAAAGGCCAAGGCATCGCGCGCGCCCGCATCCTCGCCTTCCATCAATCGCATCAGCGCCGCCATCCCCTGCCCGATCGCCGGACGGGAAATGGCATCCGTGAAGGGATTGGCCTTGCAACTGATATACGGCTCGATCACCTGCGTCACCGCATCAAGGCCAGAGGCCAGCGTCACCGGCGCGGGACAACCATCCGTCAGCGCCGGGTCCACGATGGCCACCCGCGCCATCATCCGATCATCCCGCAGGCTGACCTTGCGGCCATGGTCCGGCAGGCCGATCACCGCATTCTTGGTGACCTCCGCCCCCGTGCCCGCAGTGGTCGGCACCGCGATGAAGGGCAAGGGCGCCGCCGCAAGCGGCAGGCCGCGCCCCACAACCTCCAGATGATCCATTGCGCCGCCGGGCGCGGGGATCATCGCGGCCAAAGCCTTGCCCAGATCAAGGACAGACCCGCCCCCCACGGCCAACACCCAATCCGCCCGATGCGGGCGGGCCGTAGCGACCGCGGCCTCCAAATCCTCCAGCAGCGGCTCCCGCGGGATGGACAGGCGCAGGATGCCCTCCGCCCCTGCCCCGATCAGCGCCGAGGCCCGCGCAGGGTTCGCGCCATGCACGACGATACCGCGCGAGCCAAAGCTGCGGGCAAGCGTCAAGGCCTGACCAGACGTGCCCCGGCCAAACAGGATGCGGTTGGGTTGCAGGATTTGAAACGTCATACCATCATCGTCGCCTGAACCGCGCGCTGCCAGCGGGCGTATTTCGCATCCCTTTCGGCACCTTCCATCCGAGGCTCAAAGCGATGCTCCAAAGCCCAGCCCTTGGCAAAATCGGCGGGCGGCGGGCAAAGCCCGGCCTGCATCCCTGCCAGATAAGCCGCGCCAAGCGCCGTCGTCTCGGTCACCACAGGGCGGTCCACGGGCGCGCCAAGGATATCCGACAGGAACTGCATCGCCCAATCGCTGGCGGTCATCCCGCCATCCACCCGCAGGACCCCATCCGCCGCAGCCCCCCAGTCTGACCGCATCGCCTCCAGCAGATCGCGGGTCTGATAGCCCACGCTCTCCAAGGCGGCCCGCGCAAGCTCGGCCGGGCCGGAATTGCGTGTCAGCCCATAGACAGCACCACGGCAGTCAGGCCGCCAATAGGGCGCACCAAGACCAGTGAAGGCCGGCACCAGAACAACGCCCTGCGCTGGGTCCGCCGCTGCGGCCAAAGGCTGCGTCTCCCTCGCCTCGCGGATGATCTTCAGCCCGTCGCGGAGCCATTGAACCACCGCACCGGCGATGAAGATCGATCCTTCAAGGGCATAAGTCGTCTGCCCGTTCAAGCGGTAAGCGATGGTCGTCAGCAGGCGGTTCTTTGACGGCACCATATCCGCCCCAGTGTTGAGCAGCGCAAAACACCCGGTGCCATAGGTGGATTTCATCATCCCCGGCGCAAAGCAGGCCTGCCCAACCGTTGCCGCCTGTTGGTCCCCCGCCACGCCCAGGATCGGAATTTCCCGCCCGAACAGATCGGCGCGCGTGGTGCCGAAATCGGCGGCACAATCCTTGACCTCGGGCAAGATCGCCATCGGCACGTCCAGAAGGGCGCAAATCTCGGCATCCCATTCATTCCGCGCGATGTTGTAAAGGAGCGTCCGCGCGGCATTGGTCGCATCGGTCGCATGGACGCGCCCGCCGGTCAGCTTCCAGATCAGGTAGCTGTCCACCGTGCCAAAGGCGAGTTCCCCCCGCGCCGCCCTGTCCCGCGCACCCGGCACATGGTCCAGCAGCCATTTGACCTTCGTCCCCGAAAAGTAGGGGTCCAGCAAAAGGCCCGTGCGCGCGGTGATCATCGGCTCATGCCCCGCCTCGCGCAGCGCGGCACAGGTATCCGCCGTGCGCCGATCTTGCCAGACAATCGCGCGATGGATCGGCTCCCCCGTCTTGCGGTCCCAGATCAGGGTCGTCTCACGCTGGTTCGTGATGCCAATGGCAGCGATATCGGTGGCCGAAAGCCCCGCCTTTTCAATCGCGGCCCGCGCCGTGCCGGCCACGGTGGACCACAGATCCGATGGATCATGCTCTACCCAGCCGGGGGCAGGATAATGCTGCGGGAATTCCTCCTGAGCGACGGCCACCACCTTCAACGTGTCATCAAAGACAATCGCGCGCGAAGATGTCGTCCCCTGATCGATGGCGAGGATATGGGTCATTCTGTCCCCGTTCTTATGGTTTTCCGGCGAATGCAGCCGCTGCGTTCACCCCGAGCGTAGCCAAGGACAGCGGCTGGACAAGCGGGAAAAGCCTGAACTTGCACAAAGAAAGGGCGGGCGCTGCGCGCGCCCGCCCCAAGCAAAGCCTTACTGCCAGGACTTGATCAGCTCATCATAGCTGATCGTTTCGCCCTGCGGCTTTTCGTTTTCAAGCTTGGCCACCGGCGCGCCGGGGGCATCCAGCCAGACCTGCGGGTCCTGCTCCTCGTTCAGCTTCGGACCGATGTCGCCCTGAACGCCTGCGCGCTCCAGACGCTCCAGCACCCGCTCCTGCTCAAGGCAGAGCGCGTCAAGCGCTTCTTGCGGGGTCTTGGCACCAGACATGGCATCGCCAATGTTCTGCCACCACAGCTGCGCAAGCTTCGGATAGTCCGGCACGTTGGTGCCGGTGGGCGACCACTGCACGCGGGCAGGCGAGCGGTAGAATTCGACCAGACCGCCAAGCTTGGGGGCACGCTCGGTGAACGATTCGTGCTGGATCGTCGACTCGCGGATGAAGGTCAGGCCGACGTGCGACTTCTTCACATCCACGGTCTTGGAGGTCACGAACTGCGCATAAAGCCAAGCCGCCTGTGCGCGATCCACCGGGGTGGACTTCATAAGGGTCCACGAACCCGCGTCCTGATAGCCAACCTTCGTGCCTTCCTGCCAATAGGCGCCATGCGGCGAGGGGGCCATGCGCCACTTCGGCGTGCCATCCTCGTTCATTTGGGCTTCCGGCGGGGTGTACTTCTGCAGCCACTCGATTGCCTTGGTCACGGCGTAAACCGCTGCCGCGTCGTTGGTCGCACCCCCACGGGCCACGCAAGAGCCAACGGGCTGCGAATTCTCATTCACGCGAATGCCCCATTCGTCGACCGGCAAGCCGTTTGGTTCGCCCACGTCACCCATGCCGGCCATCGACATCCACGCATCGGTGTAACGCCAGCCAAGCGACGGGTCTTTCTTGCCGTAGTCCATGTTGCCAAACACACCCGAGGACGGGCCACCGGCATAAGACATATCGCGGCCCGTGAAGAACTCGGCGATGTCTTCATAAGCCGACCAGTTCAGCGGCACGCCAAGGTCATAGCCATACTTCGCCTTGAAATCTTCCTGGCTCTTGGGGTGGTTGAACCAGTCATAGCGGAACCAGTACAGGTTCGCGAATTGCTGGGTGGGCAGCTGGTACAGCTTGCCATCCGGTGCGGTGGTGAATTTCGTCCCGATGAAATCCGCGATATCAAGGTTCGGGTTCGTGACCGCAGCACCTTCGCCCGCCATCCAGTCGTCAAGAATACGGACCTGCTGATAGCGCCAGTGGGTGCCGATCAGGTCGGAGTCGTTGATATAGGCGTCGTAGATATTCTCGCCCGTCTGCATCTGGGTCTGAAGCTTTTCAACCACATCGCCTTCGCCGATCAGGTCATGGGTCACCTTGATGCCCGTGATCGCCTCGAACGCCGGGGCCAGAACCTTGGCCTCGTATTCGTGGGTGGTGATGGTTTCCGACACCACCTTGATCTCCATGCCAGCAAAAGGCTTGGCAGCATCCATGAACCACTGCATCTCGGCTTCTTGCTCGGCGCGGGTCAGCGTCGACAGCTCGCCGATTTCAGCATCAAGGAAAGCGCGGGCCGCGTCCATATCAGCCCAAGCCGGGGCCGAACCCATGGCCATCAGCGCAAGCGCCATGGCAGTTGTCGTTTGTCTCAGTCTCATTATCTATCCTCCCAGATTGCGAGACACTTTGGTTTGTTGCAGTCAAGCCGGGGGAAGGGGTGCCTCCCAACCCTCGGCATCCTTAACCCCGGCTAGACCCAGCGAAACACCGCTGCGGCATAGACAAGGCAAAGCGCGGAAGCCCCCCACAGGGGCGTCCCCGCAAAGTAAAGCCAGATCAGGTGGATGAAGGCCGACCCAAGCAGGCTGATGAACAGTCGGTCGCCCCGTGTTGTTTCGATCCGCAGAATGCCAACACGCGGGGTTTCGGGGAAACGGATCGCAAGGATGGTGAAGGTCACCAGAAGGCTGGCAATCGCCCAGAAGAAAAGCGCAACGGGCAGGGTCCACGCCATCCACCCGCCGGGGATCATCGGGGCGAACCAGTCGATCGCCTCATCCTTGCGCGGCGCCGCCATCAAAAGCGCGCCAAGGATCGCCGCCATGATACCCGCTGCTGTCAGCGAGATGGCAGTCCAATTCACACGGCGGCCTGCGTTCGTTTCGGTCGAAGACATCACACCCTCCCCAGGGCGAAGCCCTTGGCGATGTAGTTGCGGACAAAGTAAATCACGAGCGCACCGGGAACGATGGTCAGAACCCCGGCTGCCGCCAGAACCCCCCAATCCATGCCGGAGGCAGAAACCGTGCGCGTCATCGTGGCGGCAATCGGCTTTGCATTCACCGATGTCAGCGTGCGGGACAAGAGCAGTTCAACCCACGAGAACATGAAGCAGAAGAAGGCCGCCACGCCGATGCCGCTTGCGATCAAAGGCATGAAAATCTTCACGAAAAACTTCGGGAAGGAATAGCCGTCGATATAGGCGGTCTCGTCGATTTCCTTCGGCACCCCACGCATGAAGCCTTCCAAAATCCAAACCGCCAGCGGCACGTTGAACAAGCAATGCGCCAAGGCGACCGCGATATGGGTGTCAAACAGCCCAACCGAGGAATAAAGTTGGAAGAAGGGCAAGGCGAACACGGCAGGCGGAGCCATCCGGTTCGTCAAGAGCCAGAAGAACAGATGCTTGTCGCCCATGAAGCTGTAGCGCGAGAAAGCATAGGCCGCAGGCAGCGCCACAGTGATCGAAATCACCGTGTTCATCACCACATAGATGATCGAATTCACATAACCCATATACCAGCTCGGGTCCGTCAGGATGACCATATAATTCCGGAAGGTCAGTTCCGCCGGGAAGAGCGTGAAGGTCGACGTGATCTCGGTATTCGTCTTGAGGCTCATGTTCACGAGCCAATAGATCGGGATCAAGAGGAACAGCAGATAAAGCGTCATCACGACAGCAGAGGATTTCAGGCGCATCAGCGGGGCTCCTCTTCGCGGTCCATATTGGTCATCACGGTGTAAAAGACCCAAGAGACCAGCAGGATGACAAGGAAATACATGATCGAGAAGGCGGCAGCAGGGCCAAGGTCGAACTGGCCAATCGCCATCTTCACAAGGTCAATCGACAGGAAGGTGGTGGAATTTCCGGGACCACCGCCGGTGACGACGAAAGGCTCGGTATAGATCATGAAGCTGTCCATGAACCGCAGGAGGATCGCGATCAGAAGCACCCCCTTCATCTTGGGCAGCTCGATGTAGCGAAACACGGCCCAACGGCTGGCCTGATCGATCCGCGCGGCCTGATAATAGGCCTGCGGGATGGATTGTAGCCCAGCATAGGCCAGCAGAGCGACAAGCGATGTCCAGTGCCAGACATCCATCACGATCACGGTGATCCACGCATCCAAAGGATCGTTCGTGTAGTTGTAATCGACCCCGATCGCGGCAAGGGTATGGCCCAAAAGGCCAATGTCCACGCGGCCAAAGATCTGCCAGATCGTGCCCACCACGTTGAACGGGATCAGCAAAGGCAGCGCCATAAGCACAAGGCAAAGGCTGGACCAGAACCCTTTCTTCGGCATGTTCAGCGCGATGAAAATGCCCAATGGGATCTGGATCGACAAGATGATCGCCGTAAAGAGAATCTGCCGCCCGAGCGCATCATGCAGGCGCGACGAGGTCACGATTTCCTCAAACCACTCCAACCCGGCCCAGAAGAACTCGTTGTTCCCGAAGGTGTCGTTTACGGCGTAATTCACCACTGTCATCAACGGGATAATCGCCGAGAAGGCGACGATGACCAGCACCGGCAGGACCAGGAACCATGCCTTTTGATTGACGGTCTTTTCCATCAGGCAGCCCTCCCTTCCACGCGCCAGTCATCGGCATAGACGTTGATCTTGTCGGCAACGAAGCTGACATGGGTGAGGTCGGCAGACACGGGCATGCCTTCGGGCACCACGATATTCAGCGCCTGCCCCGCAGCCTCGGCCCGAACGAGCCGGTGACGACCGACATCCTCAACCCGGCGGATCGTGACAGGCAGACCCTCGTCCTTTGTCAGAACCACATATTCCGGCCGGATGCCGATTTGGGTGCGGCCCGAAATTGGCCCATAGGCCGCACCCAATGGCACCGATGCCCCTTGCAGATGGGCACGGTTTCCGTCGACCTTCGCCTCGAACAGGTTCATCCCCGGCGAGCCGATGAAATAGCCCACAAAGGTATGGGCGGGCCGTTCGAACAATTCCTCGGGCGTGCCCATCTGCACCACCCGCCCGTCATACATGACCACGACCTTGTCGGCAAAAGTCAGCGCCTCGGTCTGGTCATGGGTCACGTAAATCATCGTATGGCCAAACTCGCGGTGAAGCTGCTTCAATTGCGTGCGCAACTCCCACTTCATATGGGGGTCGATCACCGTCAGCGGCTCGTCAAAGAGGATCGCGTTCACATCCTCGCGCACCATGCCGCGGCCAAGGCTGATCTTCTGCTTGGCATCTGCCGTCAGACCCTTGGCCTTGCGGTCAAGCCGGTCCTCCATCCCGATCATCTTGGCAATCGCCTGCACGCGAGACGCGATATAGGCCGCATCCATCCCGCGGTTTTTCAACGGAAAGGCAAGGTTGTCGCGCACTGTCATCGTGTCATAGACCACGGGGAACTGAAACACCTGCGCGATGTTGCGCGCCGCTGTTTCCGCCTCGGTCACATCTTGGTCGCCAAACAGCACCCGCCCCTGCGACGGGCGCAGAAGACCAGAGATGATGTTCAAAAGCGTCGTCTTGCCACAGCCCGAGGAGCCAAGCAGCGCATAGGCCCCGCCATCATCCCAGACATGGTCCATTTCCTTCAGCGCAAAGTCCGAGTCCTTCGTGGGGTTCGGGTAATAGCTATGCGCAAGGTTTTTCAGTGTGATGCGGGCCATCAGGCAGCCCCTTTCAATTCTTCCGCCGCATAGGGCGCGGCAAGGGCCAACCGCCCATCGGCGTGAAAAAGATAGACATGGGCAGGGTCCAGCCAGATGCTGACCTGCTGGCCGGGGTTAAGGTCATGCACCCCATGCACAAGCCCAACCCAGCGATCTTCCCCGTGATCGATATGAATAAAGGTCTCGGACCCCGTGATCTCGCTCACCCCAAGGCGACAGTCGAATTCCACCGCCTGACCGGAATGCTTGTTCATCGCGATGTGGTTCGCGCGGAAGCCCGCGACATAACGGCCATCAGCCAACCCGGCAAAGGGGCCATCCGCGGGCGCATTGGCGTTCCCGCCAAAATTCAGGCGATGCCCTTCCTTGAAGCAGGACACGAAATTCATCGGCGGGTCGCTGAACACTCGGGCCGTCGTCATGTCGGCGGGCTGGCGATAGACCGCAGGCGTCCGTCCGAACTGTGTGACCCGGCCTTCCCACAGCGCGGCGGTATTGCCGCCAAGAAGAAGCGCCTCTTCCGGCTCGGTGGTCGCATAGACGAAGATCGCGCCTGATGCCTCAAAGATACGCGGGATTTCGATCCGCAACTCTTCCCGCAGCTTGTAATCAAGGTTGGCCAGTGGCTCGTCCAGAAGCACCAGCCCCGCCCCCTTCACCAGCGCGCGGGCAAGCGCGCAGCGCTGCTGCTGCCCGCCCGAAAGCTCCAGCGGCTTGCGCTCCAGCATGGGGGTAAGCCGCATCATCTCGGCCGTCTCACGCACCCGCTTGTCAATCTCCGCCTTCGAACGGCCAAGGATGCGCAGAGGCGAGGCGATGTTTTCGTAAACCGTAAGGCCGGGGTAGTTGATGAATTGCTGATAGACCATGGCCACGCCGCGATCCTGCACGCGCACGCCCGTCACATCCTTACCATCCCACAAGATGCGGCCCGTGGTCGGTGCATCCAAACCCGCCATCAGCCTCATCAGCGATGTCTTGCCCGAAAGCGTGGGACCAAGCAGCACGTTCATCGTGCCCTTTTGCAAGGTCAGGCTGGTGGGGTGGATATGCACCTTCCCCCCGACCACGCGCGACACGCTTTGAAGTTCCAGAGACATGCCCTCTCCCTATTCTGCCGCAGGGCTCAGCGCCCCGTGTCCGGTCATGAAATCTTCCAACGCTGCAATCTGCGCCGCCGACATACGCAGGCCAAGCTTTGTCCGCCGCCAGACCACATCCGCCGCATGGCGCGCCCATTCGCGCTCCATCAGCCACCGCACCTCGGCCTCGGTGAGCGTGGCCCCGAAATCGCGGCCCAGATCGGCCATCGACGTGGCCCTGCCCAGGATAACGAAAGCCTCGGTCCCGTAGGCACGCACCAAGCGCGCGGCATGGGTCTTTGTCAGGAACGGATGCTGCGCCATCAGCCGGGCAATCAGATCGGCCACGCCATCATGGGGGAAATCCCCGCCGGGCAGCGGCACCCGCGCCGTCCACGTGCCTTTGAGCCCTGGAAAGAATGGCGCGATCTTTTCAAGCGCGCTTTCCGCAAGCCGCCGATAGGTGGTGATCTTGCCGCCAAAAACATTCAGAAGCGGCGCGCCATTGGCATCGACCGAAAGCACATAATCCCGCGTTGCCGCCGTGGCAGACTTGGCCCCATCATTATAGAGCGGCCGCACCCCGGAATAGGTCCAGACCACATCTGCCTGCGTCACAGGCTTTGCGAAATATTTGGAGGCAAATGCTAGCAGGTAATCGCGCTCTTCATCCGTGCATACCGCCTCGGTCGGCTTGCCCTGATGGTCCTTGTCGGTCGTGCCGATAAGCGTGAAATCCTGCTCATATGGAATGGCAAAGATGATCCGCCCATCTTCCCCTTGGAAGAAATAGCTGCGGTCATGGTCGAACAGGCGGCGGGTTACGATATGGCTGCCGCGCACCAGACGCACGCCTTCCGACGAATTGATCCGCGCCACATTGCGGATCACATCCTCTACCCACGGCCCGCCCGCATTGACCAGCATCCGCGCGCGATGGGTGGCCTGGCCCTCTGGCCCTTCGGTCACCACCTCCCACACTCCATCCACCCGTGTTGCGCTGACCACACGGGTTCCCACCATGATCCGTGCGCCGCGCGCCTCGGCATCGCGCGCGTTCAACACGACAAGCCGCGAATCCTCGACCCAGCAATCCGAATATTCAAACGCATGGGCAAACTTGGGCAGCAGTGCCCGCCCTGCGGGGTCTTGCCGCAGATCAAGCGTCCGAGTCGCGGGCAGGATCTTCCGCCCCCCCATCGTGTCATACATGAACAGGCCCAGCCGGATCAGCCAAGCCGGACGCCGCCCCTTCATCCAAGGCATCACACGGGCCAAAAGTCGACCCGTCGGCGTGTCGCTTTCAAACCGCATATCCGGGTGATAGGGCAGCACGAAACGCATGGGCCAGCTGATGTGCGGCATGGCCACAAGCAACGTCTCGCGCTCCTCCAAAGCCTCGCGCACCAGCCGAAATTCGAAATATTCCAAATACCGCAGCCCGCCGTGAAACAGCTTGGTCGAGGCGGAAGATGTCGCCTGCGCCAGATCACCCTGTTCGGCCAAAACAACGGACAGGCCGCGGCCCGCCGCATCCCGTGCAATGCCGCAGCCATTGATGCCGCCGCCAATGATGAACAGGTCGGCCGGCTCCGGCCTCCGCGCATCGGTCACGTTCAAATCCTCCCTTGGAAGGTGACCCTCCCTTGGGTGGCACGATGCAACAAGGCAAAGGCGCACGTCAATCTAAAATGTTCGTTTTTGCGCGATTTTTCTGAAAACGAATATTTGCGATCTTTGCAATCCAGAAAATTGAGTTTTTTCCAAGGCTTTCCGCATCTGCAAAGCAAACCGAACGCAGACGCAGCATAGCGCGCAATGGGCGTGACATACGGCGCTTTGCATGTCAGAAAGAATTTCCAGAAGGAAAACGCAGTGGCATTGAACATCCGCCAGACCGAGATTCTCGAACTTGCCCGGGCCGAAGGGCGGGTGATCGTGGAAGAACTGGCCCAGCGTTTTGACGTCACCCTTCAAACGATCCGCCGCGACCTCACCGAACTTGCCGAAGCCGGTCTCTTGGACCGGGTCCATGGCGGCGCGGTCGCCCGCACGGGCGTGGCGAATATCGGCTATGAACAGCGCCGCCGGATGAATGAGGCCTCAAAGGCGGCCATCGCCCGCGCCTGCGCTGCCGAAATCCCGGACAATTCGAGCCTGATCCTAAACCTCGGCACCACGACCGAAGCCGTCGCGCGCGAGCTTTTGCACCATCGCAACATCACCGTGGTCACGAACAACATGAATGTTGCAAATATCCTCCTGGCCAATCCGTCTTGCGAAATCATGGTTGCAGGCGGCGCGCTGCGGCGGTCGGATGGTGGGCTTGTGGGCGATCTGACCACCCAGTTCTTCGAACAGTTCAAGGTCGATTTCGCCATCATCGGGGCCTCTGCGCTCGATCTTGATGGCGACCTGCTCGACTTCGACCTTGCCGAGGTGCGCGTCAGCCGCGCGATCCTGCGCCAAGCCAGACGCAGCTATCTGGTGACCGATGCCTCCAAACTCGGCCGGTCCGCCCCCGCCCGCATCGCTTCGCTGTCAGAGGTGGATACGATCTTCACCGATGCCTCCCTTCCGTCCGTTTTGGCCGAGGCTTGCACCGCATGGCAAACGCGCATCGTCGTCGCGGGGCAATCGCCAACGGATCCTTGATTTCGGGAAGCGACTGGTGGAGCAGAGGGGGATCGAACCCCTGACCTCGTCATTGCGAACGACGCGCTCTCCCAACTGAGCTACTGCCCCAGTCGCGCGCTTTCTCGCGCTTTGCCTCGCTTTTGTCAAGCAAGGCCCCGCGCGGTCTCACCGCGCCGCAGCACCCAGTTTGCCCTGCACAAAGGCTACGATTTCTGCCGCCGGTCGCGCGCCTGCAAGGCGGCCCAATTCGCGCCCCCGATGATACAGGATCAGCGCCGGAATGCCCCTGATCCCCATCTGCTGCGACACAGAAGGATGATCTTCGGTATTCAGCTTGGCCAAGCGCACTCGGGGCGCAAGCGCCTGTGCTGCCTTGGCGAATTCCGGGGCCATCATCCGGCAAGGTCCACACCACGGCGCCCAGTAATCCACCAAAAGCGGCAGATCATCGCCGCGCGTCGCCTTGGCATGGCTGGCGCTGTCCAGTTCCGCCACCTTGTGCGCAACCAGCGCCGCGCCGCAGACCCCGCATTTCGGCCCCTGCGACAGGCGCGCCACGGGCACGCGGTTCGCCTGCCCACAGGTCAGGCAGGTCAGTCTTGCAGCATCAGACATGGGTGACCTCATATTCCTATCTCGGAATATATTGGGAGGCAGGGCGCAGCGTGCAAGGGTCAGAGCAAATCCTCTTCCTCGCCCGTCACATCAATGCCCAAAGCATCCAGACCTGCTTCCAGATTTTCGGCCAGATGCGGCATGCCCATCAGGTAATCCGCTGTGGGTGTCGTCGCCTCGGCCTGCGCCGTCGCCACCGCCTCGGCATAATCCTCGGGCTCAAAAGCCCCGCGCCCCACCCATGCGATCGCGGTCAGATGCGCCTTTTCATCCTCGTTCATGTCGGTGATGAAGGCATGCAGCTGCCCGTCCGCGCCCGGACCTTCCCGATGCAGGAAAATCACCTGCACCACTTTGGACGGGCTGATCTCGATCATGGGCTGTCCTTTCCTGTTCTGCGCCGGGTCAGGTTAGCCCAACCCGGCGCAGATGCTTTGCGTCAGATCAACTCTGCCCTATTCGGCGGCCTGCGCATAGGCCTCTACCGGTGGGCAAGTGCAGATCAGGTTGCGGTCGCCATAGACATTGTCCACGCGGCCCACGGGCGGCCAGTATTTGTCCACACGGAAGGCACCCGGCGGGAAGCAGCCCTGTTCGCGGCTGTATTTGCGGTCCCATTCCGCCACCAGATCGTTGACCGTATGGGGCGCATGGCGCAGCGGGCTGTCCTCCGCGCTGATCTCGCCCTTCTCCACCGCCCGCACTTCCTCGCGGATCGCCAGAAGCGCGGTGATGAACCGGTCAATCTCGGCCTTCGTCTCGCTCTCGGTCGGTTCCACCATCAGGGTCCCGGCCACTGGCCAAGACATGGTGGGCGCGTGGAAACCATTGTCAATCAACCGCTTGGCGATGTCATCCACGGTCACGCCCACTTCGGCAAAGGGCCGCGTGTCGAGGATACATTCATGCGCCACACGCCCCTTGTTGCCCATGAACAGGATCGGGTAAGCCCCCGCCAGACGCGCCGCGATGTAATTGGCGTTCAGAATGGCCACACGCGTCGCCTGCGTCAGCCCCTCGCCCCCCATCATCAGGCAATAGGCCCAAGAGATCAGGAGGATGGAGGCAGAGCCATAGGGTGCCGCACTCACCGGCCCTTCCGCCCCGCCCGTCTCCGGGTGGCCCGGCAGATAGGGCGCCAGATGCGCGCGCACGCCAATCGGCCCCATGCCGGGACCGCCACCGCCATGCGGAATGGCAAAGGTCTTGTGCAGGTTCAGGTGGCTGACATCGCCGCCAATCTCCCCCGGCTTCACCAGACCGACCAGAGCGTTCATGTTCGCGCCGTCGATATAGACCTGCCCGCCAAAATCATGGGTGATCTTGCAGACTTCGCGCACCGTTTCCTCAAACACGCCATGCGTACTGGGATAGGTGATCATGCAAGCGGCCAGCTTGTCGCCCGCCGCCTCTGCTTTGGCGCGGAAATCTTCCACATCCACGTCGCCATTGGGCGCGGTTTTCACCACCACCACTTCCATCCCCACCATCTGCGCGCTGGCGGGGTTCGTGCCATGGGCACTGGTCGGGATCAGGCAGATCTTGCGCTGATGGTCGCCCCGCGCCTTGTGATAGGCAAGGATCGTGAGAAGCCCCGCATATTCCCCCTGCGCGCCCGAATTCGGCTGCATCGAGAAGTCATCATATCCGGTGATCTCGCACAGCTTGTCTTTCAGATCGGCAATCGCCTCGGCATAGCCCTGCGCCTGATCGGCGGGGGCAAAGGGATGCAGGCTGCCGAATTCCGGCCAAGTGATCGGCATCATCTCGGCCGCGGCATTCAGCTTCATCGTGCAAGACCCAAGCGGGATCATGGCGCGATCCAGCGCAAGGTCACGGTCCGAGAGGCGGCGCATATAGCGCATCATCTCGGATTCCGCACGGTTCATATGGAACACCGGATGGGTCATGTAGTCCGACGTCCGCGCCATCTCCTCGGGGAAGCCAAGGCTCGCGCGATGGGGCGGCAGGCCCTCGATCCCAAAGGCGCGCAAGACGCGCATCAGCACGCGCTCATCCGTCGTCTCGTCAAGGCTGATCCCCACCCGATCACTGCCGATCTTGCGGAAGTTCAGCCCCTCATGCCGCGCGGCGGCAAGGATACCGGTCTGGCCGACACCCACCTCGACGGTGATCGTGTCAAAGAACGCCTTGGGGCTGACCTTCGCCCCCGCGGCCTTCAGCGCGCGGGCAAGCCGCGTGGTCAGGAAATGCACGCGCTCGGCAATCGCGCGCAGGCCGGTGGGGCCATGGAACACGCCATACATGCTGGCCATCACCGCCAGAAGCGCCTGCGCCGTGCAGACATTCGATGTGGCCTTTTCGCGGCGGATATGCTGCTCGCGCGTTTGCAGAGACAGGCGATAGGCCTTGTTGCCCCGCGCATCGATCGACACGCCGACAATCCGCCCCGGCATCGACCGTTTCAAATCATCGCGGCAGGACATAAAGGCCGCATGCGGCCCGCCATAGCCCATCGGCACGCCAAAGCGCTGCGCCGACCCCACCGCAATATCGGCCCCCATCGCGCCGGGTTCCTTCAACATGCACAAGGCCAAAAGGTCGGTCGCGACAATGGCAATCGCCTTTGCCTCATGCAGTGCCGCGATTTCTGCGGTGAAGTCGCGCACATGGCCATAGCTGCCCGGATATTGGAAGATCGCGCCAAAGACCTTCGTCGGATCAAGGTTTTCGACCATGTCCTCGATGATCTCGATGCCCAGTGGCAGCGCGCGGGTGCGTATCACGGCAATCGTCTGCGGATGGCAGAAGCGGTCCACGAAAAAGGCCCGCGCCTTGGATTTGGCACTGCGCTCGGCCATCGTCATCGCCTCGGCCGCCGCCGTCGCCTCGTCCAACAGCGACGCATTGGCCACCGGCAGGCCCGTCAGATCGGCCACCATGGTCTGATAATTCAGCAAAGCCTCCAACCGCCCCTGCGCAATCTCGGGCTGATAGGGGGTATAGGCCGTGTACCACGCCGGATTTTCCAGAATATTGCGCTGGATCGCAGGCGGGGTCACCGTGCCGTAATAGCCCTGCCCGATCAGGCTGGTCATCACCTTGTTGCGGCTTCCCACCTGACGCATCCTGTCCAAAAGCTCATGTTCCGCCAAAGGCGCCCAGCCAAGCGGCGTTTTCTGGCGGATGGAGGCGGGCACCGTCTCGTCGATCAACGCATCCAGCGTGGGCACACCCACGGCCTTCAGCATCTCGGCCATCTCGGCAGGCGAAGGGCCGATATGGCGGCGGTTGGCGAAATCATAGGGATTATAGGCAACAGGCGTATAGGTCATGGCGCTTTTCCTGAATGACGACGCAGATGGGCGCGCGCGGCGCCCACCGGAAGGCGTGAACCGAAAGGGAAAGGGGATCAGCCGATGTAATCGGCGTATTCATCCTCATCCATGTAGTCATCCATGGCGGAAAGGTCGTCGACCTTCATCTTGAAAAACCACGCCGCGCCCATCGGGTCCTCGTTCACCAGACCGGGATTGTCGGCCAGCTTGGCATTGACCTGAACAATCTCGCCATCCAAGGGCGCGAGGATATCCGAAGCCGCCTTGACGCTTTCGATCACCACGATCTCATCCCCGGTGGCGACCATCGTCTCTGTCTCGGGCAGTTCGACAAAGACCACATCGCCCAGTTGCGTGGCGGCATGTTCGGTAATGCCGACGACGACCAGATCGCCTTCGACGCGGAGCCATTCATGTTCCTTGGTGAATTTCATCGGATCGCCTCAACGCTTGTAAGTGGTGGGTTGGAAAGGAAGGTCACAGACAGTCAGGGGCAGGCGCTTGCCGCGCAATTCCCCAAAGATGGTGGTGCCAATGGCGGCATGGGATGCGGCGACATAGCCCATAGCCACCGGCGCATCGACCGAAGGCCCGAACCCGCCCGAGGTGATGCGCCCAAGGGCCTCGCCTTCGGCAGAGAACAGTTCAACGCCTTCACGCATCGGCGCGCGGCCTTCGGGGCGCAGGCCCACGCGGCTGCGGGCCGTGCCTGCTGCCAATTCCGCAAGGATACGCGCAGCACCGGGAAAGCCACCTTCGCGCGCGCCACCCGTGCGGCGCACCTTCTGAATGGCCCAGGTCAAACCCGCCTCGACCGGGGTGGTCGTTGTGTCGATATCATGGCCGTAAAGGCAAAGCCCCGCCTCCAGGCGCAGACTGTCGCGCGCGCCAAGGCCAATGGGCTGCACCTCTTCCATCGCCAGCAGCGCGCGGGCAAAGCCTTCGGCCCCGGCATCGGGGACCGAGACCTCATAGCCATCCTCGCCGGTATAGCCCGACCGGCTGACCCACAATGGACCATAGGCGCTGTCAAAGATGCCCACATCCATGAACCGCATCGCCGCCACTTGCGGCGCGATCCGCGCCAGCGCCGCCTCTGCCGCAGGCCCCTGCAGCGCCAAAAGCGCGCGATCCGTGACCGGGATCACCTCGGCCACACCGGAAAGATGCGCCTGCATATGGGCAATGTCCGCTGCCTTGCAGGCCGCATTCACCACGACAAACAGATGATCGCCCCGATTGGCGAACATCAGGTCATCCAGAATCCCGCCCGCGTCATTGGTGAACAGGCCATAGCGCTGCCGCCCTTGGGCCAGCCCCGCCACATCCACGGGCATCATCGCCTCGAACCCCGCCACCAGCGCGGCCATATCGGCCTTGGGCCGCAGGATCACCTGCCCCATGTGGCTGACATCAAACAGCCCGGCAGCCGCCCGCGTGTGCAGATGTTCCTTCATCACCCCGGCGGGGTATTGCACCGGCATTTCATAGCCCGCAAAGGGCACCATCTTTCCCCCAAGGGAAAGATGCAGGTCGTGCAGACCAAGTCGCATCAGGTCGGCCATGGCCGCCTCTCCTTGTCCCGCCGGAAAGCATATCCGGCACCGTTCAGACAGGCCAATCCCTGTCCCACGATGCCCCCTCTGTCCTTACCCGCTTGGGGTGCCTGAGATCGTTATCCCTTCGGCGGGCCGGCAAAGGCCACTCTCCAGAGTCTTACAGTCAGAAACGGTCCCTTGCGCCTGAGAGTTTACCGGGGCGGTTGCTCCTTCGGCACCGACAAGCCCCTGACAGAGCCGCCGGATTCTCCCGAACCTGACAGATGTGGTCTAGCGCGCTGCCCCCCGCGCTGGCAAGCGGGAAAAAGGATACCGCTGCATACAACAGCGTCAGACGAACCCAGTGATCAAAGCTTGGGAGTCTTGGACAAAAGCGGAAGCACATCCGCCATTTCCGGCCCATTCTCCCGCCCGGTCAGCGCCTTGCGCAGCGGCATGAACAGGCCCTTGCCCTTGCGCCCTGTGGCCTCTTTCACAGCACTCGTCCACTGACCCCAAGTCTCGCGCGTCCATGGCTGCGCAGGCAGCAGCGCCAAAGCCTCGGCCACAAAGGCGCGGTCCTCATCGGCCACCAAAGGCTCTGCCCCATCGCGGAACAGCGCCCACCAGTCGGCCATATCCTCCAGCACGGTGATATTGCCCTTCACCACCTCCCAGAACGCCTCGGCCTTCTCTGCCGGCACACCAAGCGCGGCAATGCGGTCCGCCACAAAGGCAAAGGGCCGCCCCTGCACCCAAGCGCGGGTCAGCGGGAAGAGGTCTTCGGCATCGAATTTCGTCGGCGCAGTGCCAAAGGTGCCAACGTCAAAGCCTTCGGCCAAAGCGTCGATATCTTCGAACAATTCCACCGGCCGCGACGATCCCAGCCGCGCCATCAGCGACAACAGCGCCATCGGCTGCACACCCTGCGCGCGCAGGTCTTTCAGCGAAAGCGTGCCAAGACGCTTTGACAATTCCTCGCCCTTCGCGCCGGTCAGCAGCGAGTGATGGGCGAATGCAGGCGGCGTGCCGCCCATGGCCTGCATGATCTGAATTTGCGTGGCGGTATTGGTCACATGGTCCGCGCCGCGCACGATGAAGGTCACGCCCATGTCGATATCGTCGACCGAGCTTGCGAAGGTATAAAGCACCTGCCCATCGGCGCGGATCAGCACCGGGTCCGACACGCTGGCCGCATCGATCGAAACCGGGCCGATGATCCCATCGGTCCATTCGATCCGCTGCTGATCCAGAAGGAAACGCCAATATCCCTCGCGCCCCTCGGCACGCAGGCGGGCCTTGTCCTCGTCCGACAGTTTCAGCCCCGCCCGGTCATAGACCGGGGGGCGCCCCATATTCAGCAGTTTCTTCCGCTTCAGGTCCAGTTCCACAGGTGTCTCGAACACCTCATAGAACCGCCCCTTGGCCTTCAGATCCTCTGCCGCCTCGCGGTAACGGTCCAGCCGCAGCGATTGCTTTTCCACCCGGTCCCAATGCAGGCCCAGCCATTCCAGATCGCGCATGATCTGATCGGCATATTCCTGCTTCGACCGTTCCTGATCGGTGTCATCCAGACGCAGGATGAACGTCCCACCCGATTTCCGGGCAATCAGGTAATTCATCAGGGCGGTGCGCAGGTTCCCCACATGGATGTAACCAGTGGGCGAAGGCGCAAAGCGGGTAACGGTCTTGCCAGACATGCGAAGGGCTCCTCAGGAACCGCCCTTCCCTGTCACAAGCCCCGTGCATTGTCCAGTTTCGCCCCGCGCCCAGACGGCCTATATCACAAGACATGACCCAAATTTCACCCGATGCCATCGCCCCCGACCTCGCGCTGATCGAACAGATGGCGCATGACACCATCGCCAACCTGCCCGATCCATGGCGCGCGCCCGCCACAGCTATCCGCCTGCGGATCGAGGATTTCGCCCCCGATGACGTGCTGGAGGCGATGGACCTCCATGACCCTTTCGAACTGACCGGGCTTTACGATGGCATCCCGCTCACCGAAAAATCGGTGATGGACCAGCCCTTGCAGCCCGATGTGATCTGGCTCTTCCGCCGCCCGATGCTGGATGAATGGGTAGATCGCGGCAATGTCTCGCTTCAGGAACTGGTGACCCACGTCCTTGTGCATGAACTCGCCCACCATTTCGGCTGGAGCGATGAGGAGATCGCCGCCATCGACCCTTGGTGGGAATGAACCGCTGCACAAGGCTTGTGCATCACAGCACGGGGATGACAGCCCCGTGAATGGCAAGCCTCACGCATGAGGCTACTCTCCCCGGCACAATGCAACCCGAGGAGGACCACCCGTGACTTCCCCCGTGATCTCGCGCCGCACGGCGCTTTTTGCCGCCGCAGCCCTTCCCGCAGCCCCAGCCCTGCTTGCCTCGCCCGCCTTTGCCGCGGCCGAAATGAAGGGCAGCGGCTTTGCACCCTACAACCGCTTCAAACTCGGCGCCTTCGAGGTGACCACCCTGCTCGTCGGCACGCGTGCGACGGAAAACCCGCAGGAAACCTTCGGCCTGAACGCCACGCCCGAAGATTTCGCGGCGCTTTCCGCCGCGAATTTCCTGCCCGCCGACCGTAGCCAGAATTTCTTCACCCCCACGCTGGTGAATACGGGCGCGGAACTGGTGCTGATCGATGCGGGCCTCTCCGCCGAAGGCACACTCGCCGCGCTGACCGCGGCAGGCTATACGGCGGATCAGGTGGATGTGGTTGTCATCACCCACATGCACGGCGACCATATCGGGGGCCTTTCGGGCGATGCGGGCATCACCTTCCCAAATGCCCGCTATGTGACAGGTGCCGTGGAACATAACCACTGGTCCGGTGCCGCGAACGAGGGCTTTGATGGCAAGGTCCGCCCGCTGAATGACAAGTTCACCTTCCTGGACGATTCGGGCAGCGTGGTGTCGGGCATCACCGCCATGGCCGCCTTCGGCCATAGCCCCGGCCATATGGTCTATATGATCGAAAGCGAAGGCCAGCGTCTGGCGATCACCGCCGATACGGCAAACCACTATGTCTGGTCGCTTCAGCGCCCGGATTGGGAAGTGCGCTTCGACATGGACAAGGCCGCCGCCGCCGCAACGCGCAAGGCGGTGTTCGGCATGCTCGCTGCCGACCGCGTGCCTTTCGTGGGC
>JALOTC010000157.1 GCA_025458085.1 Cypionkella sp.
CACCTTGTCGAATACGGCGACACCAACCAGCTTTTCACCAATCCCCGCGACCCGCGCACCGAAAGCTACATCACCGGCCGGATCGGCTAGAACGGACACAGAGATGGAACCCCATATCCGCACGGCTTTCGACAAGGCGCTGGAATCGGTTCAGGTGCAGGTGATGCGCATGGGCGGCCTTGTGGAAGAGGCGCTTCTGAAAGCCGCCGAAGCGCATGAGACGCGCGACACCGCCTTGGCCGAGGCCGTGCGCGCCGAAGATGCCGCCATCGACGCGATGGAAGAAGCGATCCAGACCGCCTGCGCCCGCATCATCGCGCTCGAAGCACCCGCCGCAGGCGATCTGCGCACGGTGCTGACCGTCATGCGCATCGTGGGCAATCTGGAACGCTCGGGCGATTACGCGAAAAACCTCGCCAAACGCTCGCTCCTCCTGTCGCAGATGCGCCCCGTTGATGGAGCCGCCAGTTCGATCACCCGCATGGCGCGTTCGGTCGTCAGCCTCTTGCATGACGCTCTGGATGCTTTCGCCACCCGCGATGTGGCACTGGCCGAAGATGTTCGCCGCCGCGATGCCGAGGTCGATCAGATCTACAACGCGCTCTTCCGCGAATTCCTGACCCATATGATGGAAGACCCGCGCCACATCACGCCCTGCATGCATCTCCATTTCATCGCCAAGAACATCGAACGCGTGGGCGATCATGCGACCGGCATCGCCGAACAGGTGATCTACCTCGTCGAAGGCCGCCTGCCGGGCAGCGACCGCCCCAAGGCCGACCTGACGACAACGCTCCCGCCCCCGTCACAGCCAAACGCAGGCTAAGGGCCCCAGCATCCCGCCCCTTCCTCCCCTTCATCTTGGCAAAAATACTCTCGGGAGGGGTCTGGGGAGGGCAGACAGCCCTCCCCAGGGGGCGGTCCCAAGAACGCGGGTCGGACAGACAGCCCTCGCCAGCGATCACGCCTCCCCAAAACCGGCCCGCCTCAGGTCCGGAACACCCGATAAATCGCCGGGATCACCAGAACCGTCAGCAGGGTCGAGGTGAACAGCCCAAAAAGCAGGCTGATCGCCAGCCCCTGAAAGATCGGGTCCGACAGGATCGTGACCGCCCCGATCATCGCCGCAATCGCGGTCAGCAAGATCGGCTTGAACCGGCTCGATCAAAATCTCGGTCATCTCCCGCCCCGGTTCCGCATGGCGGATGAAATCCACCAGCAGGATCGAGTTTCGCACGATGATCCCCGCCAGCGCGATAAAACCGATCATCGACGTTGCCGAAAACGGCGCCGAAAACAGCCAATGGCCCAGCATGATGCCAAGGAAGGTCAATGGCACCGGCGTCAGGATCACCAAGGGCAGCCTGAACGACCCGAACTGCGCCACCACAAGGATGTAAATCCCCAACAGCGCCACGCCAAAGGCCGCCCCCATATCGCGGAAGGTGACAAAGGTCACTTCCCATTCGCCATCCCACAACAGCGTGACCTTGCTTTCATCCGCCGGCTGACCGTTCAACGCAATCTCGGGCTTCATGCCTTCGGGCCAATCCATACCCTCGATGGCTTCCGCCACCGCCAGCATCCCATAAAGCGGCGCCTCGAAATCCCCGGCGAGTTCGGCCGTCACCATCTCGATCGCCCGACCATTGCGGCGGAAAATCGGGTAACTCGCGCGTTCCTCCGCCACCGTGACCACATCGCCCAGTTCCACCACGCCCCGCGCGCCGGGGATCAGATTGGCGGGAATGGGGGTCGACAGGAACCGCTCGTCCATCACACGGTCGCCCTTGTCGCGCGCGATTTCAATCGGCACGGGATGGCGGCCCTCGCCCCGATGCGAATAGCCCACCACCTGCCCGCCATTCAAAAGGGCCATGGTGTCAAACACATCCTGTTCCTGCACCTGGAAGAAATCGAGGTCAGTGGTCGAAATCGTCGCGCGCAAGCGGCGGGCCTCTTCGCCGAAACTGTCATCCACATCCACGACAAAAGGCACGGATTCAAAGGCTTGGCGGATTTTCCGTGCCGCCTCGCGCCGAACTTCTGGCGTCGGCCCATAGACCTCGGCCAGAAGGGTCGCCATCACGGGCGGCCCCGGCGGCGGCTCTACCACTTTCAGCACCGTGCCTGCGGGCATCTCCACCGCTTTCAGCCTGTCGCGCAGGTCAAGTGCGATGTCATGGCTTGCCCGGTCGCGCTCGGCCTTGGGCGAAAGGTTCAGGGCCACTTCCCCCAGATGCGGTTCTTGGCGCAGGAAGTAATGGCGGACCAAACCGTTAAAGTTAAACGGAGCGGCAGTCCCGGCATGGGTTTGCAGGCCCACCACCTCGGGCAGGTCCATCGCCACCCGCGCCACATCTTGCGCCACACGGTCTGTCGCCTCGACACTCGCCCCTTCGGGCAGGTCGATCATCACATTCAGTTCCGATTTATTGTCGAACGGCAGCAGCTTGACCGTCACATCCTTGGTGTAAAGCGCCCCAAGCGAGCCAAAGGACAAAACGATGGTGATGATGAGAAAGCCCCAAGCCGTGCCCTTGGTGGCAAGGATGGGCCGCGCGACCGCCGCATAGGCCGCACCCAGCCGCCCGCCCGGCACCGTGCCGTGCCCGCCCTCATGCCCACCCTCAGCCCCATGCGCCGCCATCTCCGCCTTGCCCGCGATCTTGACCATCAGCCAAGGCGTGATGATCACCGCGACAAAGAAGGAAAAGATCATCGCCGCCGAGGCATTGGACGGGATCGGCGACATATAGGGCCCCATCAGGCCCGAGACGAAGAGCATCGGCAGAAGCGCTGCCACAACCGTCAGCGTGGCCACAATCGTGGGGTTCCCCACCTCTGCCACCGCATCAATCGCGCCCTGCACGCGGCTCCGCCCGTCCTGCATCCCCCAATGGCGCGCGATATTCTCAATCACCACAATCGCATCATCGACCAAGATGCCGATGGAAAAGATCAGCGCGAACAGCGACACCCGGTTCAGCGTATAGCCCATGATCCAAGCGGCAAAGAGCGTGAGCAGGATCGTCACCGGAATGACAATCGCCACCACCACCGCCTCGCGCCAGCCGATCGCCAGCCAGACCAGCGCGATGATCGACACGGTCGCAAGGCCAAGGTGGAACAGAAGTTCATTGGCCTTTTCATTCGCCGTCTCGCCATAATCGCGCGTCACGGTCAGGGCCACGCCTTCGGGGATCAAACGGCCTTCCAGCGCCTCTACCCTATGCAGCACATCTTCGGCCACAACCACCGCATTGGCCCCTGCCCGCTTGGCCACAGCCAAGGTCACCGCAGGGCTGCGGGAAAGGCTGCCATCCTCGGCCCGCGTCACTTGGGCCACGATATGGTCAGACGTATCCGGCACAAAAGACACATCCGCCACATCCGAGACATAAACAGGCCGCCCGTCGCGCGTCGTCAACAAAAGCCCCGCCACCTCGGCAGGCGCGGTCAGCGTCTCCCCCGCCACCAGCGCGATTTGCTGCCCCCCATCGCGCAACAGCCCGGTATTCAGGCTGCGGTTCGCCTGTGCGACCTTTCCCGCAAGCTGTTGCAGCGTCACGCCATAAAGCGCCAGCCGCTCCGGGTCCGGCGCGATGCGGATCGCTTCCTGCGCCTCGCCCACAAGATAGGTCAGCCCCACCTCATCCACCTTGGCCACCTCGGCCTGCACCTCCCGCGCGATCCGCGTCAGGTCATTGGCCGTGGCCTCCTGCCCCGGCGCCGCCGAAAGCGTCAGCGTCAGGATCGCCACATCGTCGATCCCCCGCCCGATCACCAAAGGTTCGGGAATGCCCAAGGGGATACGGTCCATATTCGCCCGGATCTTGTCATGCACGCGCAAGACCGCATCCTCGGCCCGCGTTCCCACAAGGAACCGCGCCGTCACCATCGCCGCATCATCGCGCGTCTGCGAATAGACATGCTCCACGCCATTGATCGACTTGACCAAAAGCTCCAAAGGCTCGCTCACCAGCTTCACGCCATCCTCGGCGCGCAGCCCCGGCGCTTGCAGGTGAATGTCCACCAAAGGCACCGAAATCTGCGGCTCCTCCTCACGCGGGAGCGTGACCAAAGCCAGCATCCCCGCCGCCAGCGCCGCAAGGATGAACAAAGGCGTCAGCGCACTGCGGATGAAGGCCTGCGTCAGCCCCCCGGCAATGCCCAGCGGTTTTTTCTGAAACCCGCTCATTGCCCGGCCCCCACCAGTTCATCCCCGGCCTGAAGCCCCGTGACCACCTCCACCATCGGCACCCCGCCGATCAGATACCCCTCGCCCAGCACCACGGCGCGCGGGCCTTTCGTCGTCTCCACGAAATCAAGGCCATGGCGCGTCACCACCGCCGCCTGCGGCACCACCAGCGCCTGACGCTCCCCCACCGGCAAGCGCACCAGAACACGCGCATCGACAAACCGGTCGCTCAGCCCCGGCACCTCCACATCGGCGATCACCCGGCCCGTATCGATCAGCGGATAGACCTTGGCGATCCGCCCCTCGGCCTCGCCCGCAACGCCCTCGATCCGGATCGGGTCGCCCTCGTCCAAGGCCCCGGCATGGCGTTCGGCCACGGCAAGGCGCAGGAAAGTGCCACCCCCCGCGACAACCGCCACCGGCTCTCCCGGCATCACCACCGCGCCCATCGCCACCGGCACATCCAGAACCCGGCCCGAGGCCGGGGCCAGAACCGCCCCCTCCGCCGCCTGCTGCTCCACCACCAACCGCTGCGCGGTGACCGACTCGATCTGCCCCGCCAGAACTTCCACCTGCGTGCGCAAGGCATCCAACCGCTGCACCGTCGTCACACCGCGCGCCAGCAAATCCTCGCCCCGCGCCAACTCGCTCTCCGCATTGGTCAATTGCGCCCGCAGCGCGGCCAGTTGCGCCTCCAAGGCCCGCAGTTGCAGCGCAAGCTTTTCATCCACGATCCGCCCCAGCACCTGCCCCGCCGTCACGCTGTCGCCCTCGCTCACCGTCAACTCGACCAGCGTCCCCCCCAGCCGCGCCCGCGCGGGCAGCCGATCCCGCGTCTCCACCCGGCCATGGACCGATTTCCATTCCGTCACCATCACCGGCACCAAAGGCTCCGCCCCCACGACAGAGGCCTGCGACAGGACAAGCGCAAGAAGAACGGGCAGACGCATGGGATATCCTTTCACGACTCGGAGGGTGCGGCCCCTAAGTATTCATTTTTTTGAATGTATTGTCCAGCGAAAAACACGGCACGCAAAAAGCGGCCCAAAACAACGCCGGCACCAAAACGGAAAAGCACAGATTCAGCCCAAGCCAAGGCTCGGCACACGTCACCCCCATTGACGCCTGCGCCCGGCCTGTGCATGGAAGACCCATGCTGATTTACAAGATCTTCCGTCGCCCCGAATGGGATGCATTCAAATCCGCGGGGCAGACGCGCGGCGCGCCCGTCGATCTGGCCGATGGCTATATCCATTTCTCCACCGCCGCGCAGGTCGCGGAAACGGCGGCCAAATGGTTCGCCACCGAAAGCGACCTTGTCCTTGTTGCGCTCGATGCCGAAAAGCTTGGCCCCGCGCTGAAATGGGAACCTTCGCGCGGCGGACAACTCTTCCCCCATCTCTACCGCGCGCTCGACCTCTCCGATGTGGTCTGGGACAAATCCCTGCCGCTTGGGGCCACCGGCCATATCTTCCCCGAGGGCCTGTGGTGAACTTGGTCGAACGCGCCGGATGGACCCAGAGGCCGCGCATGGGCTTGCGCTCCGCGCGCTGAACATGGGCCTCGCACCCCTGCCCGGTCCCGTCACCTCGCCCCGCCTGCGCACCACCCTCGCCGGGATGGCCCTGCCCAACCCCGTGGGCCTTGCGGCGGGTTTTGACAAAAACGCTACCGCCCTTGCGCCCCTTGCCCGGGCGGGCTTCGGCTTTCTGGAGGTCGGTGCCGCCACCCCCCTGCCGCAACCCGGCAACCCAAAGCCGCGCCTCTTTCGCCTGACCGAGGACCGCGCCGCCATCAACCGTTTCGGCTTTAACAATGACGGGATGGAGGCGATTGCCACCCGCCTCGCCGCCCGCCCGCGCGGCCTGCCCATTGGGCTGAACCTTGGCGCGAACAAAAGCTCTGACGATCGCGCCGCCGATTTCGCCCGCGTGCTGGCCCATTGCGGCCCGCA
>JALOTC010000158.1 GCA_025458085.1 Cypionkella sp.
GGGGAGGGCTGTCTGCCCTCCCCGGACCCCTCCCGAGAGTATTTTTGCCAAGATGAAGGGGGCTTTGTGCGGTTCTGGCAGATAGGGGGAGGGAGATCCGGCCAAAGAGATGTGGGGCGGGAGAGAGGGGGACGGAGAGGGGGGCGCGGGGCAGGTCGCTTGATCGACCTGTCCCGCGTCTGTTGCGGGGCCTCAGGCTGTGGTTTTGGCGAGGCCGAGGCTTTGCAGCGCGCTGGTGATCTCCTCGAGGATCGCTGGATCATCGATCGTCGCGGGCATTTTCCATGGCTTGCCATCGGCGATGGCGACCATCGTGCCGCGCAGGATCTTGCCCGAGCGGGTTTTGGGGAGGCGGTCGACCACCACGGCGCGTTTGAAATCGGCCACCGGGCCGATGCGGTCGCGCATCAGGGCCACGCATTCCTTGACCACATCGGCGTGGTCGCGCGCGCTGCCTTTGTTGAGGCAGAGGAAGCCCAAGGGGGATTGGCCCTTGAGGTCATCGGCCACGCCGATCACCGCACATTCGGCCACATCCTTGTGGGAGGCGAGCACTTCTTCCATCGCGCCGGTGGAAAGGCGGTGGCCGGCCACGTTGATCACATCATCGGTGCGGGCCATGATGTAGAGATAGCCGTCTTCATCGACATAGCCCGCATCGCCCGTTTCGTAATAGCCGGGGAAATGGTCGAGATAGGATTTGCGGAAGCGCGCCTCGGCATTCCAGAGCGTGGGGAGCGTGCCGGGCGGCAGGGGCAGTTTGATCGCGATGGCGCCGAGTTGGCCCGGCGCGACCGGGTGGCCGCCTTCGTCGAGCACCTGCACATCAAAGCCGGGCATGGGGACGGAAGGCGAGCCGATCTTGACCGGGAGAAGGCCAAGGCCCAGCGGATTGGCCGCGATGGCATAGCCGGTTTCGGTTTGCCACCAATGGTCGATCACCGGGATACCCAGCTTTTCTTGCGCCCATTGGATTGTATCTGGGTCTGCCCTTTCGCCCGCAAGATAGAGCGCTTGGAGGTGCGACAGGTCATACTGGCCGATCAGCGCACCTTCGCGATCGTCCCGCTTGACGGCGCGGATGGCGGTGGGGGCGGTGAAGAAGGATTTGACCTTGTGTTCGGAAATGACGCGCCAGAAGGCCCCGGCATCGGGCGTGCCGACGGGTTTGCCCTCATAGACCACGGTGGTGCAGCCCGCGATGAGGGGGGCATAGCAGATGTAGCTATGACCCACGACCCAGCCCACATCAGAGGCGGCCCAGAACACATCGCCCACGCCGCAGTTATAGATGGCGCGCATCGTCCAGTTCAGCGCGACCAGATGGCCTGCGGTGGGGCGCACGACGCCCTTGGGCTGGCCCGTGGTGCCGGAGGTGTAGAGGATATAGGCGGGGTGGTTGCCTTCGACCGGCACACATTCGGCCGGTTCCACGCCGTATTGGAAGCTGTGCCATTCCAGATCGCGGCCTTCGATCAGCTTGGCCACTTCCTGTTCGCGCTGGAAGATCACGCAGAAATCGGGCTTGTGGCTGGCGAGGTCAATCGCGCCGTCAAGGAGCGGCTTGTAATGGACCACGCGGTTCGGCTCGATCCCGCAGGAGGCGGCGATGATCGCCTTGGGTTGGCTGTCGTCGATGCGGACGGCGAGTTCGGCGGCGGCGAAACCGCCAAAGACGACGGAATGGATTGCGCCAAGGCGGGCGCAGGCGAGCATGGCCTCCAGCGCCTCGGGCACCATGGGCATGTAGATGATGACGCGGTCACCTTTGGTGATGCCACGTGCGCGCAGAGCGCCAGCAAGGCGCGAGACGCGGTCCTGCAATTCTGCATAGGTCACGACATGTTTCGTGCCGGTCACCGGGCTGTCATGGATAATGGCGGGCTGTTTGCCGCGGCCTGCCTTCACATGGCGGTCAACCGCATTCCAGCAGGTGTTGACCATGCCATCGGTGAACCATTCATAGAGCGGCGCGCGGGTGCTGTTCAAGGCCGAGGTCGGCTTTTCGACCCAGTCGATCGCGCCCGCGGCGTCCATCCAGAAGCCTTCCGGGTCGGCTTTCCACTTGGCATAGATGTCGGAATATCCCATCGCTCCGCGCCTCCTCCTTGACCGCGTTGGGTTCTGTTACGGCATCGGCAAGGCAGCGATCAACGCTGTTACCGCCTGTCAGGGCGTGGGTGCGACGAATTGTTTGCAGAAATATGCGGGGCGGGATTGCAAAATTATGCAAATCCGCCGCGCAGGAAGAAAAGGGCGCGAAGGCGGGCGGAGTTTGCAAACTTCGCCCGCCCCTGTGGCGACTCAGCCGTAATGGGCGACGGGGGTGCCCGCGATGGCCGACATGTTCAGAAGGCCCCGCGCGGTGATCGAGGGGGTGACCACATGGGCGCGGTTGCCCATACCCATCAGGATTGGCCCGACCTCGAGCCCGCCTGCCTTCATCTTGAGGATGTTGCGCACGCCCGAGGCCGCATCGGCAGAGGCAAAGACCAGCACATTGGCCGCGCCTGCAAAGCGGCTGTTGGGCAAAAGGCGGTCGCGGATCGCCTGATCCAGCGCGGCATCGACGTTCATTTCGCCTTCATAGGCGAAATCGGGTTCGCGCGCGTCGAGCAGTTCAAGGGCTTGGCGCATCCGGCGAGCCTTGTCGGTTTCCATATTGCCGAACTGGCTTTGTGTGCAGAGCGCGATCTTGGGTGTCAGGCCAAAGCGGCGGACGTGGCGCGCGGCGCCTATCACCGTATCCATGATCTGTTCCGGCGTGGGTTCGGGGTGAACATGGGTATCGGCGATAAACAGCGGACCATCTTCGAGGATCATCATCGACAGGGCGCCCACGGGGCGGTGCGGGCCGCGGGCCAGAACCTGCGAGACATAGCCCAGATGCCAGAGATATTGGCCAAAGGTGCCGCAGATCAGGCTGTCAGCCTCCCCCCGATGGACCATGACCGCGCCGATGGCGGTGGTATTGGTGCGCATCACGGCCCGTGCGATATCGGGCGTGACGCCGCGCCGCGCCATGAGTTCGTGATAGGTGCCCCAATAGTCGCGGTAGCGCGGGTCGTTTTCGGGGTTCACAAGGTGGAAATCGCGGCCCGGACGGATCGGCAGGCCAAAGCGTTCGCAGCGGGCCTCCACCACTTCGGGGCGGCCGATGAGGATCGGCACTTCGGTGGTTTCTTCCAGAATCGCATTGGCCGCGCGCAGGACGCGTTCATCTTCGCCTTCGGCAAAGACGATGCGGCGCGAGGCGGTGCGGGCGGCTTCGAACACCGGGCGCATGAGGAGCGCGGATTTGAACACCGATCCGTCCAGCTTGCGCTTGTAGGCATCAAGATCGGCGATGGGGCGGGTGGCGACGCCGGTTTCCATGGCGGCGCGGGCGACCGCGCTGGCCACGACACCCATCAGGCGGGGGTCGAAGGGTTTCGGGATCAGATAGTCGCAGCCGAAGGAGAGCGTCTCTCCCTGATAGGCGGCGGCGGCTTCGGCGCTTGTCGTGGCGCGGGCCAGCGCGGCGATGCCTTCGATACAGGCCAGTTCCATCTCTTTGTTGATGGTCGTGGCCCCCACATCCAGCGCGCCGCGGAAGATGAAGGGGAAGCACAGGACGTTGTTGACCTGATTGGGATAGTCGGACCGGCCGGTGGCGATGATCGCCTCGGGCGCCACTTCGCGGACGAGGTCGGGCGCGATTTCGGGGTTGGGATTGGCCAGAGCGAAGATGATCGGTCGGGGGGCCATCTTGCTGACCATATCCTGCGTCAGGACGCCGGGGCCAGAGAGGCCAAGGAAGAGGTCCGCCCCACCGATGACATCGGCAAGCGTGGCGGGTGTGGTGCCTTGGGCAAAGGCGGCTTTCTGGGGCGTCATCGCCTCGGCCCGGCCTTGATAGACCAGACCATCCAGATCGCAGAGCCAGATATTCTCGCGCCGGACCCCGAGTTTGACGAGCATTTCAAGGCAGGCGATGCCCGCCGCGCCGCCGCCGGTGGAGACGACCTTGATCTCGTCGAACTTTTTGCCCGCCACGATCAGCGCATTGGTGGCCGCTGCCCCCACGACAATGGCCGTGCCATGCTGGTCATCATGGAACACGGGGATGTTCATCTTTTCGCGGCACAATTGTTCAACGATGAAACAATCGGGGGCCTTGATGTCTTCGAGGTTCACGGCACCGAAGGTGGGTTCAAGCGCGCAGACGATTTCGGCGAGTTTCACCGGATCGGGTTCGTTCACCTCGATATCAAAACAGTCGATATTGGCGAATTTCTTGAAGAGGACAGCCTTGCCTTCCATCACCGGCTTTGAGGCCAATGCGCCGATATTGCCAAGGCCAAGGACGGCTGTGCCGTTGGAGATGACGGCGACGAGGTTGCCTTTGCTGGTGTAGCGCGGCGCTGTGGCGGGGTCGGCCTTGATTTCAAGGCAGGCTTCGGCCACGCCGGGGCTATACGCACGGCTGAGGTCGCGGCCATTGGCCAAGGGCTTGGTGGCGCGGATTTCCAGTTTTCCGGGCTTGGGGAATTCGTGGTAATCAAGGGCTGCCTGCCGCGCGGCTTGGCGTGCCTCATCCTGCCGAGTGTCGTCCATGCCGTTCCTCCCTCAAGCTTGGCCGAAAAGTGGTTTAGCCTTAAACCATCTGCCGCGC
>JALOTC010000024.1:0-6511 GCA_025458085.1 Cypionkella sp.
CTCCGGTCTGTCTGGAGGAAATCTAGGCTGGTCCGGGCCGGGCCGCAAGGCCAAGCCCGGAGGCATGAGACGGGATCACAGGCCGATGCGATCGGCGAAGGCAGAGCGATAGAGCGCGGAAAGCTCTGCCACGGGAGCGGTATCGCCGCCAAGGTCCACCACGCTGCCACCGAACTGACCTGCAACAGACAGGGGCACGCCTACGGCCTCAGCTGCGGCTTTCAGCGCGGGCAGATGGGACTTGTCCACCGCCAGCAGATAGCGCGCCTGATCTTCGCCAAAGAGTGCGGGCGTGTCGGAGGCTGTCAGTGCCACGCCCAGTCCCGCGCCTTCCGCCATTTCGAAGGCGGCAAGCGCAAGGCCGCCATCGCCAAGGTCCGTGCAGGCGCGGATGGCTTTGCGGTGGGCGCGGATGAAATCGCCGTTGCGCTTTTCTGCCGCAAGATCGACATGCGGCGCATCGCCCGCCTCGATCCCGAAGGCTTCGGCCAGAAGGGCGCTTTGGCCCAGGTGGCCTTTCGTTTCCCCCACAACCACCGCCAAATCACCCACCTGCGGTTTGCCGTGGATGAGATCGTCAAGGCTGGCCAGAAGGCCAACGGCACCGATGGTCGGCGTGGGCAGGATCGCCCGCCCATCGGTTTCGTTGTAAAGCGACACATTGCCCGAGACGATCGGCATGTCGAGCGCGGCGACTGCCGCCCCGATCCCTTTGATTGCGCCCACGAATTGGCCCATGATCTCGGGCTTTTCGGGGTTGCCGAAATTCAGGTTATCGGTCGTGGCGAGAGGCGTGGCCCCCACGGCGGTCAGGTTGCGATAGGCTTCGGCCACAGCCTGCTTTCCGCCCTCAAACGGATTTGCCTTTACATAGCGGGGCGTCACGTCAGAGGTGAAGGCAAGCGCCTTTTTCGTGCCATGGACGCGCACCACACCTGCGGGCAGGCCGGGGGTAACCACGGTATCTGCGCCAACCTGGCTGTCATATTGTTCCCAGACCCAGGCCTTGTGTGCATAGGTCGGGCTGCCGATCAGCGCGCGCAGGCCCGCGATGGGGGTGATCGCCGGGACATCGCCCAAGGTGGCGGGGGTAGGGGTTTCCACCCAAGGGCGGTTATATTCCGGAGCGTTGGAGGACAGTTTCGACAGGGGAAGATCGGCCTTCACCTCATTCCCGTGCAGGATCAGGAAGCGGTCCTCGGGGATGGTTTCGCCGACGATGGCGAAATCGAGGTCCCATTTCACAAAGATCGCGCGGGCGATATCTTCCATCTCGGGCTTGAGGACCATGAGCATCCGCTCTTGGCTCTCAGACAGCATCATCTCATAGGCGGTCATGCCGGTTTCGCGTTGCGGCACGTTGTCGAGTTGCAGGCGGATGCCCAACCCGCCCTTGTCGCCCATTTCCACCGCCGAACAGGTCAGGCCCGCGGCGCCCATATCCTGGATCGAGATGACGGAGCCAGAGGCCATCAGTTCAAGGCAGGCTTCGAGAAGGCGCTTTTCGGTGAAGGGGTCGCCCACCTGTACCGTAGGGCGCTTTTCTTCGATTGTGTCGTCGAATTCGGCACTGGCCATGGTGGCGCCGCCCACACCGTCGCGGCCCGTCTTGGCCCCGAGGTAGACCACCGGCATACCCACGCCAGAGGCGGCGGAGTAGAAGATCTTGTCCGCATCGGCGAGGCCTGCGGCAAAGGCATTCACAAGGCAGTTGCCGTTGTAGGAGGGGTGAAAGCGCACTTCGCCGCCCACGGTCGGTACGCCGAAGGCGTTGCCGTAGCCGCCGATGCCTTCGACTACGCCTTTGACCAGATGGGCTGTCTTGGGATGGGAAGGCTCGCCAAAGGACAGCGCATTCATCGCGGCGATGGGGCGCGCGCCCATGGTAAAGACATCGCGCAGAATCCCGCCCACACCCGTTGCTGCACCCTGATGCGGTTCGATGTAGGAGGGGTGGTTGTGGCTCTCCATCTTGAAGATCACGGCCTGACCGTCGCCAATATCAACCACGCCCGCGTTTTCGCCGGGGCCACAAATGACCTGTGGGCCAGTGGTGGGCAATGTGCGCAGCCAGACCTTGGAGGATTTGTAAGAACAATGTTCGTTCCACATCGCCGAGAAGATGCCAAGTTCGGTGAAGGTCGGCTCACGCCCGAGGATGTCGAGGATGCGCTGATATTCATCCGGCTTGATGCCGTGCGATGCGATCACTTCGGGCGTTATGGCGGGATCTTTGTGCGCGGACATCGGCAAGTCCTTTGGCTACGGCGGCGATTGCGCAGCCTTTAGGGCCTTTGCGCGGAAAGGGAAAGGGAGAAAGCCGGGGCAGGGAGGGCTTTGGCCTCGGATCCTCGTCTTTCCAAAATGGTCGGCGCGCGTGCAGCCGCGCCCGAATTTGCGGCAGTTCGGCACAAAATGGCTCGGGAGGAAAAAAAAGGCCGAGCAGAAGCTCGGCCCAAGTCCAACAGGGAGGTATGACAGGTGCAGGATAGTCTCAACTGCCCCTGTCGCGTTGGGATTTAGGCGCATGTTCTGCTTCCGGCAAGGGGCAAGATTACGCATGTGCAGCAAAGCCGCCATGCGTGGTTTGCATGGCTCAATGACCCTGTTGCTTTTTGTGATAGGCGAAGATTTCCTCGGTCACGAATTCACGGAAAGCCGCCACCCGTTTAGAGTGGCGCAATTCCTCGGGATAAGCGAGGAACACGGGAACTTCGCCGCTTTCCATCTCGGGCAGGACGCGGACAAGATCGGGGAAATCTTCGGTTATGTAATTGGGCAGGACCCCAATGCCCAAGTGGTTCAAGACCCCTTGCAAGACGCCGAAGTAATTGTTCACGGTCAGGGTGGATGCCACATTGTGGCTGAGCAATTGATGCACAAGCTGCGCGCCCGCGGCGACCTGTGCCGCGCCCGCCTGTTGGCAAATGATGCGGTGGCTGCTGAAATCCTCCAGCCCGACGGGGGTGCCGTGCTGTTCCAGATATTCGGGGGTGGCGTAAAGCCTCATCCGAATGTTCATCAATCGCTTGCGGATCAGATCGGCTTGCGACGGTTCCTTCATGCGGATCGCAACATCCGCCTCGCGCATCGGCAGGTCAAGCACGCGCTCCTCGAGCAAGAGATCGATCTTGAGTGCAGGGTATTTGGCATAGAGATTCGCAAGCCGAGGCGCGAGCCAAAGCGTGCCGAAGCCCGTCGTCGTCGTGACCCGCAATTCGCCCAACACCTCGTCCTCGCTGTCGCGGATGCGTGCGGCTGTGGCTTCCAGACGTTTGATCATCTGTGTGGTTGCGTCGAACAGGAGTTCGCCCTGTTCGGTCAAGATCAGACCGCGGGCGTGGCGGTGAAAGAGCGTAACGTTGAGCGATTCCTCGAGCGCGCGGATCTGGCGGCTGACGGCGGATTGGCTCAGGTGCAGGACATCGCCTGCATGGGTGAGGCTACCCTTTTCAGCCACCGCGTGGAAAATTCTAAGCTTGTCCCAGTCCATCATCACAACCCTCGCACACGCCACGACGCTATCACGGCTGCGCTGATGTGGGGAGAAGCATTTGCGATTAAATGGGAAAAGCGCAGATTTTTCCCGTTGAGGCTGATTTTTCGCACAGGCAGAGGGCCCGAGCCTGAGGAACCTCTGTTCGCGCATGCTGCGCGTGCAAAGGTCGTGGCAACTACATCTTTCGCAGGCGGGGCAAGCATCTTATGATCGTGACGCAACGCGATAGCCGCAAGGCCATTGTCAAAAAGCTGGGGATGAAGTTCGCCCGGCCAATATGCGCCTTGCGCAAGAGGGGGGCTTCATGGCGGTAGGCGTTTTTGATTCGGGTCTGGGTGGCCTGACAGTGCTGGATGCCCTGCAAAAACGCCTGCCCGATGTGCCTTTTGTCTATCTGGGCGACAATGCCCATGCGCCCTATGGTGTGCGGACAGCCGACGACATCTTTAACCTGACCTGTGCCGCGACAGAACGGCTGTGGGCAGAAGGCTGCGATCTGGTGATCCTGGCCTGCAACACCGCCAGCGCCGCCGCGCTGAAGCGAATGCAGGAGACGTGGATTCCCAAAAACAAGCGCGTGCTGGGGGTGTTCGTCCCGCTGATCGAGGCGCTGACCGAACGGCAATGGGGGGACAATTCCCCCCCGCGTGAGGTGGCGGTGAAACATGTGGCGCTGTTTGCAACCCCCGCCACTGTGGCCAGCCGCGCGTTTCAGCGCGAACTCGCCTTTCGCGCGATCGGCGTGGATGTGGAGGCGCAGCCCTGCGGTGGTGTGGTCGATGCCATTGAGCAGGGGGATGAAATTCTGGCCGAGGCTTTGGTGCGCAGCCATGTCGAAGCGTTGAAGCGCCGGATGCCGCATCCGCAGGCCGCGATCCTTGGTTGCACGCATTACCCTTTGATGCAGGCGGCCTTTCAGGACGCTTTGGGGCCTGAGGTGAAAGTCTTCAGCCAAGCCAATCTTGTGGCGGAGTCCTTGGCCGATTACCTGACCCGGCGGCCGGAATTCCTTGGGGCGGGGCAGGAGTCGAAATTCCTGACGACTGGAGATCCAAGGGCTGTGTCGAGCAAGGCGACGCAATTCCTGCGCCGTCAGATCACCTTTGCGGCCGCCTAGGCGCGCGGCCCATCTGACCCAGATCAATCACAATCGCGTCCTGTGGCGCTAGTCCTCTCGACAAAGGCATATCTGCGCCCCATTTCCGGGGGCAGGATAGAAGGAAGGCGGTCATGGCGGGCATGAAGGGGCTGAAAAAGCAGCGGCGGATCCAGATCATCATTCTGGCCTTTGTGGCCTTGGCGATGTCGACGGCCCTGATTGGCTATGCCATGCGCGATGGGATCAACTTTTTCCGTAGCCCCACGCAGGTGGTGGAGGACCCGCCCACGCCGGGCGAGGTGTTCCGCATTGGGGGCTTGGTGGAGGAAGGGTCGATTGTCCGGGGCCAGAGCGAAACCGTAGCTTTCCGTGTGACCGATACGAATGAAACGATTCCCGTGACCTATACCGGCATTCTTCCCGATCTTTTTGCCGAAGGGCAGGGGATGGTAGGCACCGGCAGCATGGTCGATGGCACCTTTGTTGCGACCGAAATCCTTGCCAAGCATGACGAAACCTATATGCCTGCCGAAGTGGTGGATGCTCTGAAGGAACAGGGCGTCTACAAAGAGTCCACGGGCGCGCCGGAAAGCTGACGCGCGCCGCCTTTCGCGGCCTTTAACCCTTTGCACCAAGTCTTGCCCCGGGGAGCGTTGGAACCCGGGGAAAGACCATGCAGACTGTCAGAACGATTGCCGAGGAGATCGTCGCCCGGGAGGGCGGCTTTGTGAACGACCCCGACGATCCGGGGGGCGCCACGAACCATGGCGTCACGATCCATACGATGCGCCGCCTTGGGCTGGATGTGACGGGCGATGGCAAGGTGGATGTGGCGGATGTGCGCAGGCTCAGCCGGGCGCAGGCGGTGGATATCTATGTCGAACATTACTTCCGCCGCCCGCGGATCGCCGCGCTGCCCGAGGCGGTGCAGGCTTCGGTCTTTGATATGTACGTCAATGCCGGGTCCAATGCGGTGCGGATCTTGCAAAGGCTGTGCGGCGACATGGGCTTTCCTTGCGCGCCAGATGGGGTGATCGGGCCGCAAACGATCCGCGCCGCGCAGATGGCTTTTGACGCGGCACCCCGACATCTGGCCGATGCCTATGCCATCGCGCGGCGCAATTTTTACTACGCTCTGGCAGACCGCCGTCCGCAAAGCCGCAAGTTTGCGCGCCGCCGCGATGGTGGAAAGGGGGGGTGGATCACGCGGGCCGAGGAGTTCATGCAGCCTCGTTATCATCTGACCGACCGGCAGCATCGCGAAAGGACAGCAGCATGGGACTGATGCACCCCTTACCGCGGCGGATGACAGAGTCAAACCAGCGGCGTGCGGGATTGGAGCCGCAGCTTTTGCGCCAGATCGCCGAGGTGGTGGAGGACCTGCCTCTGCCTGATCGCGGCGCCCTGCCGCCCGCGCGGCCCGGTTCGGGCTATGACCGTTTGATCGATGCGCTGAACCGCTTGCCGCGCCCGTTCATGGCGATTGGGACCCAGATTTTGGTGATCTATGCGCTGTTGGACCCTTCGGGGTTTGCCGCGCGGATGGAGGGGTTGGATGCCATGCCCGAGGCGATGTGGTGGCTTTTGGGCGCGGTGATCACCGCCTATTTCGGCGCGCGGGAAGCGCATCACATGCGCAACCGCCCGAAAGTTGAGGCTTTACCGGCGCAACCGCCTCCTACGGTCGAGCGACAGGGGCAAGTTCCTGCCCCCATTTCCAAGGGTGCCGCAGGGCGGGAAGCCTCAGACGCTCGGCCTGTTCCCCCTTTGCGAAGCGGGCAGGAAGGCAATGCGGCGCTGGAGGATTGGCGCGCGGGGCGCTGAGGTGAACTTGACCTGACCTGCGCCCTCTGGCATGGCCTTGGGCGCAGGACAGGATTTGATCAGATGAACCTCTTTGCCGATATTCGCAC
>JALOTC010000024.1:6521-22707 GCA_025458085.1 Cypionkella sp.
CTGGTGATCGATGCGCTGAACGCGCTGCAAGTCGAAGGCGTGCTGCCCGCGACGCTGGATTTCGCGGCCGTAGCGGTGGAACCGCCGCGCGACGAGGCGCATGGCGATATGGCGACGAATGCGGCCATGGTGTTGGCCAAACCTGCCGCCATGCCCCCCCGTGCCATTGCCGAGGCGCTGGCGGCCAAATTGATGGCTGACCCACGGATCGCCGTGGCCGATGTGGCAGGGCCGGGGTTCCTGAACCTGCGGCTCGCGCCCGGTGTCTGGCAAGCGGTTGTGCGCGGTGCCTTGATCGACGGGCCGGAATTTGGGCGCGTGACCGTGGGGGCGGGGCGCAGGGTCAATGTCGAATTCGTCTCGGCCAACCCGACGGGGCCGATGCATGTGGCCCATGCCCGTGGTGCGGTGGTGGGCGATGCCTTGGCGAGCCTTTTGGCCTTTGCGGGCTGGGATGTGACGCGGGAATATTACATCAACGATGGCGGTGGGCAGGTCGATGTTCTGGCCCGCTCTGCCTATGAACGCTACCGTGAAGCGCATGGGCTTGAGCCCGCGATCCGCGAGGGCCTTTACCCCGGCGACTATCTGATCCCCGTGGGTGAGGCGCTGAAGGAAACGTACGGCCCGGCGCTGCTCGACAAGCCGGAAGCCGACTGGCTGGCCGAGGTGCGCGAATTCGCGACCTCGATGATGATGCAGATGATCCGCGACGATCTGGCAGCACTCGGCGTGACGATGGATGTCTATTCCAGTGAAAAGGCGCTGTATGGCACGGGCCAGATCGAAGCGGCGATCGAGACGCTGCGGGGGATGGATCTGATCTATGACGGCATCCTTGAGCCACCAAAGGGCAAGACGCCCGAAGATTGGGAACCCCGTGAGCAGACGCTGTTCCGCTCGACCGCCTTTGGCGATGATGTGGACCGCCCTGTGCAGAAATCCGATGGAAGCTGGACCTATTTCGCGCCCGATATCGCCTATCATTACAACAAGGTCACGCGCGGCTTTGATGAATTGATCAATGTCTTTGGCGCAGACCATTCGGGTTATGTGAAGCGGCTGAAGGCGGTGGTTGCAGCGCTTTCGGGAAATCGGGTCACGCTTGACATCAAACTGATCCAGCTTGTGAAGCTCTTTAAGGGCGGCGAGATCGTGAAGATGTCAAAGCGCGCGGGGACCTTTGTGACCTTGCGCGACCTGATTGATGAGGTTGGCGCGGATGTCGTGCGCTTTGTCATGCTTACGCGCAAGAACGACGTGGCCTTGGATTTCGATTTCGACAAGGTGCTGGAACAATCCAAGGATAACCCGGTCTTTTACGTGCAATACGCCAATGCGCGGGTGAATTCCGTGCTGCGCAAGGCACGCGAGGCAGGGTTTGCGGTCAGCGATACCGATCTGGCCGGTGCGGACTTTGGCCAGTTGTCCCATCCCGCCGAGATTGAGGTGTCCCGCAAGATCGCGGAATGGCCGCGTCTGGTGGAAATCGCGGCCCGCACAAACGAACCGCATCGCGTGGCCTTCTATCTGTATGAACTCGCCTCTGCCTTCCACAGTCTGTGGAATCGCGGCAATGACGAGCCCTCTTTGCGCTTCATTCAGGATGATTCCGCCACATCACAGGCGAAAATCGCCCTCGCGAGGTCCGTGGGCGTTGTCATTTGCAACGGTCTTGGTATCTTGGGTGTTACGCCGGTTGAGGAAATGCGCTGATCCACAAGCGCCCGCCGGCACAGCAGGCACAGGTGGGGTTAACCCGCTGGATCGAGGCAGAGCATGGCGGATATCGATTTCGACGACGGGGGCAATCCCCGTCTTTCGGCGGGTCAGGTGCAGCGGCTGATGAATATGGCGGGGGCGGCCTGTTCGGTCGCACTGCTGTTTGGCCTTGGCCTGTGGGGCTACAATCTTGCGATGCGCGATGTGACGGCGATCCCTGTGATCCGCGCCGCCGATGGTCCGATGCGCACTGCGCCCGTTGATCCGGGTGGCGAGATTGCCACGCATCAAGGCATGGCTGTGAACCGCGTGGCGGCAATGGTACCGGTCAGCGTACGCCCGGACGAGGTGATCCTTGCCCCTGACCCCGTGGCGCTGGACCCTGAGGATGCCCCCGGTCTTTCGCCGCTTGTGCCAGAGGGCGAAGCGGCCATCACGCCGGATGTGCAAGCGACGGGTGATGTCATGGCCGCTCTGCCCGAAGTGCTTGACACTCCGCCGGTTGAAGATGCGACGCCTGTGGTTGCCTCGACCGACGAGGCCGTTCTGCTGGCTCTTTCGGTCGATCTGGAGGCGCTTGCAGCAGAGGAGCCCGCGCCTGTGGCGGATGTCATTCGGCCGCGCGCGCGGCCCGGTGCGCCGCTTGAGGCTGTGGCCCCTGCGATGGCAACGACGCAGGCATCCGTCCCGGTGGCTGCGCGGATTGACCCGGCGGCCTTGTCACAAGGCACCCGGCTTGTTCAACTGGGTGCCTTTGATACCGAGACAGAAGCGCAGGGACAGTGGGATCGTTTGGCCGCGCAATTCGGTGATTTGATGTCGGGTAAAGCGATGGTTGTCCAAGATGCTACGTCGGGCGGGCGGACCTTCTATCGTTTGCGTGCCCATGGATTCGAGGATGAGGCCGATGCGCGCCGTTTCTGCGCGGCCCTTTTGGCCGAAAGCGCCTCGTGTATTCCCGTGGCGCATCGATGACCGGCCGCCTTGCCGCAATCTTTGGCTGCGCGGGGCAGGTGCTTTTGCCCGAAGAGAGGGACTTTTTTCGCGCGGCTGACCCTTTTGGCTTCATCCTCTTTGCCCGTAACGTGGATAATCCGGCACAGCTTCGCCGTCTGACGGCGGAGTTGCGCGAGGCGGTGGGGCGGGATGCGCCTATTTTGGTCGATCAGGAAGGTGGGCGGGTGCAGCGCCTTCGTGCGCCCCACTGGCGCGAATGGGTGCCACCGCTTGAGATGGCCGAAACCGCGCGCGATCCGGCGCGGGCCTTGTGGCTGCGCGGGCGCTTGATCGCGCATGAATTGCGTGGCGTGGGGATAGATGCCAATTGCGCGCCCTGCGCCGATATAGCGGGGCCGGTGACGCATCCTTTCTTGCGCAACCGCTGCGTTGGGACGGATGCGGAAACTGTGACCCGCCTGTCGCGTGCCTTGGCCGATGGTTTGATGGCGGGTGGGGTGTTTCCGGTCGTCAAGCACTTGCCGGGCCACGGCAGAGCCAATGCCGATACGCATCACGATCTGCCTACGGTGACCGCGACGCGGGCGGAATTGACGCAGACCGATTTCGCCCCCTTTCGCGCGCTGAACGATCTGCCGATGGCGATGACGGCGCATATCATCTTTGCCGCGATTGACCCCGAGCATCCTGCCACGCAAAGCCCCGCGATGATCCGCCTGATCCGGGACGAGATTGGATTCACGGGTCTGTTGATGACCGATGATCTGAACATGCAGGCGCTTTCAGGTGATCTTGCTACGCGTACGGCGGCGGCGATGCGGGCAGGATGTGACATCGCACTGCACTGCAAGGGCGATCTGGCCGAGATGGAGGCCGTAGCCAGCGCCTGTGGCGATCAGACGCCCGCGATCCGTGCCCGTGCGCAGGCGGCCCTTGCCACACGCCGCCCCCCCGACCCGGTTGACATCACAGCGCTGGAGGCGGAACTTCAGGCCCTGATGGCTGGGGCCGAGGGGCATGTCTGATCCGATAGCCGAAGATTGGGGCGATGATCGCCTGCCGCCTGCCGAACGCATGGCGGCAGAGGCGCTGATCGTGGATGTCGATGGCTATGAGGGGCCGCTTGACCTTCTGCTGATGCTCTCACGCACGCAGAAAGTGGATTTGCGGCGTATCTCTGTTCTGCAATTGGCCGAACAATATCTCGCCTTTGTGGACCGCGCGCGCAAGTTGCGGATCGAACTTGCCGCCGATTACCTGGTGATGGCGGCGTGGCTGGCTTTCCTGAAATCCCGCCTGCTCTTGCCGCCCGATCCCAAGGAAGAAGGGCCAAGCGCCGAGGAATTGGCCGCACATCTGGCGTTTCAGTTGGAACGTCTGCAAGCCATGCGCGAGGCGGCGGCGCGGTTGATGGCGCGCGATCAGTTGGGGCGCGACTTCTTTGCCCGTGGCCTGCCCGAGGATGTGACGCGCCACCGTCGGGTGGACTATAGCGCCACGCTGCTCGACCTCATGCGCGCCTATGCCCGCATTCGCACCAAGGATGAATTCCGCCCCTTTGTCATGGACCGCGACCATGTGTTCACCATGGAACAGGCGCTGGAGAGGATGCGGGGGCTGATCGGCTATGCGGGGGATTGGGCGGATCTGACCTCGTTTCTGCCCGAAGGCTGGGATGTGAATCCAATGCGCAGGCGATCCTCCACCGCGGCGCATTTCGCGGCGGTGCTGGAAATGGCCAAGCGTGGGCAAGTGGAACTCCGGCAGGGGGAAACCTTCGCGCCTTTGCAGATCCGGCGGAGGGAGCCATGACCGAGCGCCCAGAGCCCATTGAGAAATCCCTGTTCGAGGCCCCACCCATGGGCGAACAGGAACGGATGGTGGAGGCGGTTCTCTTTGCCAGCACCGAACCTGTCACCGTGGCCGAACTTTCCGCGCGGCTGCCCCATGGCTGCGACCCGGCCGAGGCGCTTGTGCGCCTGCGCAAGCGCTATGAAGGGCGCGGGGTGCATCTGGTACGGGTGGGAGATGCCTGGGCCATGCGGACGGCCGCCGATCTTGGCCACCTGATGCGCAAGGAAACGGTGGAGAGCCGCAAACTCAGCCGCGCCGCGATCGAAACCTTGGCGATTGTCGCCTATCATCAACCTGTCACGCGGGCCGAGATCGAGGAAATTCGCGGCGTGGCCGTCAGCCGTGGCACGATTGACCAGTTGATGGAACTCGACTGGATTCGCCTTGGTCGCCGCCGAATGACCCCGGGCCGCCCGGTCACCTTTGTGGTGACAGAGCATTTCCTTGACCATTTCGGGCTAGAGTCTGCCCGCGATCTGCCGGGGATCAAGGAATTGCGCGCGGCAGGGCTTTTGGACAATCGGCCCTTGCCCGGCGCGATGCAGAAAGCAGATGACGAAGAAGAGGCCACTACAGGCCAGAGTGAGTTGTTTGAGGATTAAGAGTGCCATGGATCTGAACCGCCTGTTACAGACTGTCGTGAACATGCTTCTTCGCAAGGGAGTGAACTGGGGTGTGAAGAAGGGGGTCGATATGGCCTCGCGCCAGGGCGGGACAGACAGGCCATCTGTTCCCCGAGGCCCCGATCAATCACGCGCGGGCCGCGACTTGGCCAAGCGTGCGCGGGACATGGCAAAGCTGTCCCGCCGTCTGGGGCGGTGAATTTCACGCCGCTGTCACGTTTTCATGCGATCCATCTGTTCGGCACCTGTGGCACTGCGCCACAGGCCATTGGGGGCTTGTCAGGCGTTTCACGCCAGATATAGTCTTTTTGATCGGGGCGGGGCTCCCCGTCCTGATGCCAGTGGCAACGGGACGGAGAGGGAGTCCGCAGTCAGAATGGATGGCGATTTCAGGACGCAATTCGTACGCGACCCGGCGGTGTTGAAACATTACCCTGCCTTGGTGCTGAATGCCGATTACAGGCCGCTCAGTTACTACCCGCTCAGCCTTTGGCCTTGGCAGGAGGCGATCAAGGCGGCCTTCCTTGATCGGGTGCAGATCGTTGCCGAATATGATGCAGTGATCCGAAGCCAGAGGGCAGAGTTCCGGATACCTTCCGTCGTTGTGCTCAAAGATTACGTCAAACCCCAGAAGCGCGTGGCCTTCACGCGCTTCAATCTTTTTCTAAGGGACGAATTTTCCTGCCAATATTGCGGGGCCAAGGGCGAATTGACCTTTGACCATGTCTTGCCCCGGTCACGCGGGGGGATCACATCTTGGGAAAATGTGGTTGCCGCCTGTTCGCCGTGCAACCTGCGCAAGGGCAGCAAGACGCTCAAGCAGTCTGGCCTGCATCTGGCCCGTGTGCCGCGCGCCCCCACGCCCGAGGAAATGCAGGCCCATGGCCGAAAATTCCCGCCCAACCATCTGCATGAAAGCTGGATGGATTACCTGTATTGGGATGCGGAACTAGACGCCTGAGCGCGTTACCTTTTCGTTACATAACCTTCACATGCCAGGGTCAAGCCGTTAGCGTCACGGCCTTGGTATGAGGGAATCGGTGTATGTTGGCAGCGTTGCAGGGGCTTGAGCAGGCCGCGGTCAATCTGGGTGTCGCACTTGTCTGCGGCGCATTGATCGGGTCGGAGCGGCAGGTGCGCCAGCGGATGGCAGGCCTGCGCACAAATGCGCTGGTCGCCCTTGGTGCCGCGAGTTTCGTTGTCTTTTCCGGCCTTTATCCCGATGAGGTCAGCCCCACCCGGGTGGCGGCACAGATCGTGTCCGGCATCGGCTTTCTGGGCGCGGGGATCATCTTTCGTGATGGCTTTAACATCCACGGGCTGAATACGGCGGCAACGCTATGGTGTTCGGCGGGCGTTGGCATGATGGCCGGGGCAGGGGCTTGGCCCTTTGCCCTGCTGCTGACACTCATGGTGATTTTCGTCAATCTTGGCCTGCGCCCCTTGGTTAAATGGATCAAGCGCAAGACAAAGGCGGGGGTGCCTTTGGGCCGGGCGTGGCGGGTGATCGTCACCACACCGGCAGCGGAGGAAGGGACCGCCCGCAGCCTGATGCTGCGCATCCTTCCCTTGGGCGGGCTTCACATCTCGGAAATCGCGGTGCAAAAGGCCGAAGGCGAAGGTGGGCTCGACCTCTGTGCCACCGTCACGGCCGAAGGTATGGCCGATAGCGTGATCGAACAGGCTGTGCATCGACTTGCCGCCGAACCGGGCCTGATCCGCGTGCGATGGGATCAACTGGAAGAAGTCTAGCCCCCAAAGCGCTTTGAGGCGCGTGGCGAGGGTGCTAGACTTTCTACATGGAGTGGGTATAACGCTTGCGTTAGCGCTAACAGAAGTTAGCACAGAATACCGCAAGCAGCGAGGGACGCATCATGGTGTCGCGTGTCATTCCGGTCGAGGTGTTTGACCTTGTCATCTTTGGGGGCACGGGGGATTTGGCCCGGCGCAAGATCCTTCCCGGACTCTACCGCCGTTTCCTTGCCGGGCAAATGACGGGCGACAGCCGGATCATCGGCGCTGCGCGGGCAGAGATGGATGACGCAGCCTTTCGCAAGACAGTGGCAGAAGCCTTGGAGGAATTCGTTCCCGAAAAGCACCGCGATCCTGCGACGGTCAGGGATTTCCTGTCGCGCCTGCATTATGTGGCGATTGATGCCAAGGGCGAAGGCGGATGGTCGGCGCTCAAGGCCCTGATGCGGCCCGATGTGGTGCAGGCCTTCTATTTCTCGGTCGCGCCGGCCCTGTTTGGTGACCTCGCACTGCGGCTCAAATCCCATGGCATCGCCGGGGAGGAAGCGCGGATCGTGGTTGAGAAGCCTTTTGGTCGCGACCTTGCCACGGCGCGGGCGCTGAACACCACGCTCGCCCAGCATTTTGAAGAACGCCAGATCTATCGGATCGATCACTATCTGGGCAAGGAAACGGTCCAGAATCTGATGGCGGTGCGCTTTGCCAATATCCTCTTCGAACCCTTGTGGAAGTCCGAATACATCGACCATGTCCAGATCACGGTGGCAGAAACTGTAGGGGTAGAGGGGCGCGGCGCCTATTACGACAAATCGGGCGCGATGCGCGATATGGTGCAGAACCACATCATGCAGCTTCTCTGCCTGATCGCGATGGAGCCGCCCTATCATTTCGATCCCGATGCCGTGCGCGACGAAAAGCTGAAGGTGATCCGCGCGCTGGACCCGGTGGCCCCCGAAGATATCGTCCGCGGTCAGTATTTGGCTGGCGGCGGGCAGGGCAGTTACCTCGACCATTCCGAAAACCCCACCAGCCGGACCGAAAGCTATATCGCGATGAAGGTGCATATTTCCAACTGGCGGTGGAAGGGCACGCCCTTTTACCTGCGCACCGGCAAACGCCTGCGCGCGCGCGCCAGTGAAATCGCGATCACCTTCCGCGAGCCGCCTCATTCCATCTTTGACGATGCCAAGGGGTGGCGCGAAAATGTGCTGGTCATCCGCCTGCAACCGGATGAAGGCATGAATCTGATGGTGATGATCAAGGAACCGGGGCCGGGCGGGATGCGTCTGATGCAGGTGCCCCTGGACATGACTTTCGCCGATGCGCTTGGCGCGGAACATGCCGAGACGCCCGATGCCTATGAACGGCTGATCATGGATGTGATCCGGGGCAATCAGACGCTTTTCATGCGCGGGGATGAGGTGGAGGCCGCCTGGGCCTGGACCGATCCGATCATCGGCGGGTGGGAGGCACGGGGCGACAAGCCGCAGGGCTATGATCCGGGCACCTCTGGCCCCGAAGATGCGCTGATGCTGATGCACCGCGATGGCCGCCGGTGGAGGGATATTCGCTGATGGAGTTCATTGCCTATCCCGACCCCGAACTCCTCTACCTCGGCCTTGCGAACCGCTTGGCCGGAGAATTGGCCGATCACATCCGGCGCGAGGGGCGGGCGTCTTTTTCGGTTCCCGGTGGCACCACGCCGGGGCCGGTGTTCGACATCCTTTCCGGCGTCGATCTGGACTGGGCAAAGGTTGCCGTCTTTCTGAATGACGAACGCTGGGTGGGGGAGGAAAGCCCCCGATCCAACACCCGGCTTTTGCGCGACAGGCTTTTGCGCGGCAAGGCGGCAGCGGCAGGGCTGGTCCCGCTTTATGCCCCTGCGGCCCAGCCCGAAGATCGGCTAGAGGACCTTTCTGCCGGGCTGGCCCCGCATCTGCCGATCTCTGTCCTTCTGTTGGGGATGGGCGCGGATATGCACACGGCGAGCCTCTTCCCCGGCGCGGACCGTCTGGCGGAGGCCATGGCATCCGATGCACCGCCTCTGATGGCCTTGCGCGCCGATGCGGCGGGAGAGCCGCGTATCACCCTCACCGCCCCTGTTCTGCGCGCCGCGATCCGCATCCATGTGCTGATCCGCGGGGCGGAAAAGCGCGAAGCACTGGAACGCGCGCGCAGCCTTTCGCCCGAGCAGGCGCCGATCCGCGCCGTGCTTGACCAAGCCACCATTCATTGGGCCGAATAGATGAAACAGCATTGGGACGCGCTGAAAGACCATGCCGCCGCCGTGGAAGGCCGCCGCATCCTTGACCTTTTCGATGCCTCGCGCGCCAGCGATTTTTCGGCGGAAGCCGATGGTATGATCCTTGACTATGCCAAGACGAATATCGATGCGCGTGGCCGGGCCTTGCTTTTGACGCTGGCCGAAGCTGCAGGCGTGGCCGCACGGCGCGAGGCGATGTTTGCCGGTGAGAAAATCAATGAAACCGAAGGCCGCGCGGTGCTGCACACTGCCTTGCGCAATCTTTCGGCCAGCGTGGTGGTGGATGGCCGCGATGTGATGCCCGAAGTGCGCGCCACCCATGCGCGGATGCAGGATTTTGCCCGCGACCTGCGCGCCGGGCGCTTTGCGGGGCAGGGCGGAGCGTTCACCGATGTGGTCAATATCGGGATCGGCGGGTCTGACCTCGGTCCCGCCATGGCCTATCTTGCGCTTGCGCCCTTTGTCGATGGGCCGCGGGCGCATTTCATCTCTAACGTCGATGGCGCCCATGCCGCCGATATTCTGAAAGGGCTGAACCCGGAAACCACGCTGGTCATCGTTGCGTCAAAAACCTTCACCACGATCGAGACGATGACCAATGCCGAAACCGTCCGCCGCTGGATGGCCGCGCGCGTAACGGATCCTGCGGCGCAATTTGTGGCTGTTTCCACCGCTGCTGACCGCACGGCAGCCTTTGGAATCCCGCCCGAGCGTGTTTTTGGCTTTGAGGATTGGGTGGGCGGGCGCTATTCCATGTGGGGGCCGATTGGCCTTTCGCTGATGCTTGCCATCGGGCCGGAACGGTTCGACGAATTTCTGGCGGGCGGCGCGGCGATGGATGCACATTTCCGCACCGCCCCCTTGGCGCAAAACCTGCCCGTCCTTCTTGCGCTTGTCGGTATCTGGCACAATCAGATGTGCGGCCATGCCAGTCGCGCGGTCTTGCCCTATGACCAGCGCCTCGCGCGCCTGCCTGCCTATCTGCAACAGCTCGAGATGGAATCGAACGGCAAGCGCGTGGCGATGGATGGCAGCGATCTTCCCTATCACTCCGGCCCGATTGTCTGGGGAGAGCCGGGGACGAATGGCCAGCACGCCTTCTATCAGTTGATCCATCAAGGCACGCGGATCGTGCCGTGCGAATTCCTCCTCGCCCGCAGGGGGCATGAGCCGGATCTCGCCCACCAGCACCTGCTCCTTGCCGCCAATTGCCTTGCACAATCCGAGGCGCTGTTGCGCGGGCGCTCTTACGAAGAGGCGCGTGCGATCATGGAAAAGAAGGGGCTGACCGGTGCGGAGCTTGACCGTCAGGCCCGCCACCGCGTCTTTCCCGGCAATCGCCCCTCCACGACGCTGGCCTATGACCAGTTAACGCCCTTCACGCTCGGCCAGATCATCGCGCTTTACGAACATCGGGTCTTTGTCGAAGGGGTAATCCTTGGGATCAATTCCTATGACCAATGGGGCGTGGAACTTGGCAAGGAACTCGCCTTGGCGCTGCAACCGGTGCTGGAAGGGCGCGCGCTGACCACGGGCAAGGATGGTTCCACCGCGCGTCTTGCCCAGTGGTTTCACGGCTGATCTTTGATCGTGGGCCGGTTGAGGTGCAATCTGTCCGGGGGGCCATAGCCCCCCGGTTTGTCGGGCGCAGATTAGCGCAACGCCGCGGTGACGATGACCTCAACCTTATAGCCGGGGGCGGCAAGTTTTGCCTCGCCCGTCGCGCGTGCTGGCGTTTCGCCCTGCGGGACCCAAGCATCCCAAACGCTGTTCATCTCGGCAAAATCCGCCATATCGGCCAGCCAGATTTGCGCAGAAAGAATGCGGGTCTTGTTGGTGCCGGCATTGGCCAGAATCCGGTCCACTTCGGCAAGGCACTGGCGGGTCTGATCCGCCACGCTGTCACCCGGTGTGCCGACTTGGCCTGCCACCCAGACGATGCCGTTATAGCAGACCGCCTCGCTCATCCGCGGGCCGGTGCCAAGACGCTTGATATCGGTGTTCATCGGAGAATTCCCTCACTGTTGCAACGCCCTGCCTAGCGGGCTGCCAAAGCGAAGAAAAGCCCCTCAGTTCACCCGCGTGCAGGTAAAGCTATCGCCCGAAGCAGGTGAAAACCAGTTGAGTGTTCCGTCGGGGTTCACCGCAACAGAAAGCTGATAATCATCTGCGAATGTCAGGATATGCCCGGTACCATCTGCCGAGATATCCGTGATCTCCATATTTTCCGACCCGTTGTTATAGATCGTGCCGGTAAAGCTGAAGATCGCCACACTGCAATCCCATGTGCCGAGGAAGGGCAAGTCCTGCGCAAGAACAGGCGCAGACATCAGGGCGAAGGAAGCGGAAAGGAGGGTCAGACGCATCTTGGGGCCTTTGGCCTAGTGGAGCGGGTGAAGGGAATCGAACCCTCGTCTTCAGCTTGGGAAGCTGCGGCTCTACCATTGAGCTACACCCGCGTCATGGTGGAGGTAAGCGATGGTCTGCGCGGCGTCAAGACCCCGGGTCGTCCTGTGCCTGTGCTTTCCCGCCTTCGTCCAACCGCTTGGACAGGATCAAGGGACCAGTCGGCGCGGCAAGGGGGGTATCGGTGGTTGCCTCGACCGAAATCGCCAGAACCCAGCCAGAAGGCGGGCGGGGATAGTCCACAGCCAGAAGACTGGCCCCCAAAGGCCCAAGCGCCACGGGCTGCGCATCGGGCGCAAGCAACCACAGGACATGGGCCTGTCCATCGGGCAGGGCGCGGCCTGCGGTTCTTTGCGCGCGGATTTGGCCGTCTTGATGGCGAATCTCAAAGACGAGCCGCCCCTCTGCATCAGAGAGGCGGGCCAGACGCTCGCCTTGAGGCGCGATGCGAAAGGCAAGAAGTCCAATGGCCAAAAGCGCCAAGGCCAAGGCCAAGGCCGCAAGCCAAGGCGTGCGGCGCGGCAGGTTCATCCCCGCCGTCGCCTGCGCCCGCCTTCCGCCGAACCACCCGTGTTGAATGATACTTCTGGCAAGGTCACCACCTGTGCCAGTTCGGGGAAGGGGTCTACCGCATGGGGAATGGCGTTGGCATTGACGAAATGCTCTTGAAACCGGGGTTCGATCGCCGTTTCGATCTTGTGGATGTCATGCACCACGGATTCGATCTGGTCGCGCGCCGCAACATTGCACAGCGCGATCCTTGCGCCGGTGCCAGCTGCATTGCCCGCGCTTGTGACCTTGTCCAATGGCGCATCCGGGATCATGCCCAGAACCATCGCATGTTTCGGGCTGATATGCGCACCAAAGGCCCCGGCCAACGTCACACGATCCACCTTTTCGACGCCCATCTCATCCATCAAAAGCCGCGCGCCGGCATAAAGCGCAGATTTGGCAAGCTGGATCGCGCGGATATCGCCTTGGGTCACCATGATGCGCGGGCCGCCCTCGGCCGTGCCATCGTGCAGGATATAGCTATGGGTCCGGCCCTCGGGCGTGGTGCGCCATGTTCCGGTCTGCTCCGGCCCACCGATCAAGCCGCCGGGATCGACAAGGCCCGCCATCCGCATTTCCGCCACCGCTTCGATGATGCCCGACCCGCAGATGCCGGTGATGCCGGTCTGCGCCGTAACCGCGCCAAAGCCCGGATCATTCGACCACAGATCACAGCCGATCACCTTGAAGCGCGGCTCTTTCGTGACCGGGTCAATCTCTACCCGTTCAATCGCACCGGGGGCCGCGCGCTGCCCGCTGGAGATTTGCGCGCCTTCGAAAGCGGGGCCGGTGGGCGAGGAACAGGCCAGAACGCGGGTCTTGTTGCCCAAAAGGATTTCGGCATTGGTGCCGACATCGACGATCAACACCATTTCCTCGGACTTGCCGGGTTCTTCCGACAGCGCGACCGCCGCCGCATCGGCACCCACATGGCCCGCGATGCAGGGCAAGAGGTAAACCCGCGCATTGCGGTTCAAGCTGATCAAATCAAGGTCGCGCGCATCAAGCGACAAACTCCCCGAGGTGGCCAGCGCGAAAGGCGCTTGGCCGAGTTCCACCGGATCGATGCCCAACAACAGGTGGTGCATCACCGGGTTGCAGACGATCACCGCCTCGAAAATATCCGTGGGGTTGACCCCTGCCTCCGCCGCGATGGACCGGCCAAGCGCATCCATCGCCTCGCGCACCGCGCGGGTCATCTCCACATCGCCGCCGGGGTTCATCATCGCATAAGACACCCGGCTCATCAGATCTTCGCCAAAGCGGATCTGCGGGTTCATCAGGCCGGAGGAGGCAAGCACCCGCCCATCGGTCAGATCGCACAGATGCGCAGCGATGGTGGTGGAGCCTAGATCGACGGCAAGCCCCAGCAATGGGCCTTCGTGGAACCCAGGCCAGAGGTCGAGGATGCGGGCGCGCGCATCGTGGTTGCCCTTATGCAGCGCAACCGTCACTTTCCACGCGCCCTTGCGCAGCACAGGCTGCAGGCGGCGCAGAATGGACAGGTCGGCCTCCACATCCTCCACCTGCCACTGATCGCGCAAGGCGATGGCAAGGCGTTCGAAATCGCCCGTGGGTTCGTGCATGTCAGGCTCAGCCACTTCGACATAGAGAAGGCGTGTCGCCGGGTCCATTGCGATGGCCCGTTCGGTGGCTGATTTGCGGATGACCTGCTTGTGCACTTGGCTTTCGGGAGGCACGTCGATGACGACATCGCCCATGACCTTGGCCTGACAGCCAAGGCGGCGGCCATCGATCATGCCGCGCTTCGATTTATAGCGTTCTTCAACCGCGTTCCATTCCGTCAGCGCATCGGGGGCGACGGTGACGCCATGTTTGGGAAATTCGCCGTACCCCGGCGAAATCTGGCATTTCGAACAGATGCCGCGCCCACCGCAAACGGAATCCAGATCAACCCCCAACTGCCGGGCAGCAGTCAGCACCGGTGTGCCAAGCGCGAAACGCCCGCGTTTGCCCGAGGGGGTGAAAATCACAAGTGCATCTTCGGCCATATCGCCCTCCTGCTCGCCGCTTGGTTCTAGCGGCATGGCCGGGAAGGGCAATGCCGGAAAGCGGCGCGCGCGGGTGGCTTTCCGTCACGCGGCGGGCTTTGGCTCAGCCCTTCTCAGGACAGCCATCAAGCCAATCCAGGATCGCGGCCCGGTCCCCATCCAGAAGCGGGGCCGGGGCGCGATCGTTAGGTTCGGCAAGGCCTGACATCTTGATCGGATTGCCGGGGGCGACAAAGGCGGGGCGTCCCTCTTCCCCCCGGATCGGGAGCACCATGTTGCGCGCGAGAATCTGCGGGTCACGCATCACCTGCGCCATATCCTGCACTTGCCCGGTGGGCAGGCCCGCCGCTTCCAGACGTGCAATCCAATAGGCGACAGGAAAGGTGAGCGTCACTGCCTCGATCAGACGTTTCAAAAGCGCGTGGTGATCACAACGCGCCGCATTTGTCGCGAATTGCGGATCATCGGCGAGGGGAAGCCCCAGCACATCGCACAGTTTGGCGAACATCGCATCATTCCCTGCGGCGATGACAAAGAAGCCGTCCGATGCGCGATAGGTGGAAAAGGGCGTGATGGTCGGATGTCGCGCGCCTGTCCGGCCCGGAGGCGTACCAGTGGCACCCGTCAGGGCGATGCTGTGTTCCTGAATGGCAAGCTGGCTGTCCAGCATGGCGACATCCACCTTTCGGCCTTGCCCGGTTCTTTCCCGATCATACAGTGCGGCGAGGATGCCTTGGGTCAGATACATGCCTGCAATGATATCGCCAATGCTGGCCCCCACGCGCACAGGTGGGCCGCCTTCTTCGCCGGTGATGCTCATCACCCCGCCGCGTGCCTGCACGACCATGTCATAAGCAGGCTTGCCCGCCTCTGGCCCCGTATGGCCAAAGCCAGAGACGGCGCCATAGATCAGCCTAGGGTGGCGGGTGTGCAATTCCTCCCAGCCGTAGCCCAGCTTTTCCATCACACCGGGCCGGTAGTTTTCAAGGATGACATCGGCCTGCGCCAAAAGCCTCTCAAAGATCGCGCGGTCGCCTTCAGCCTTCAGGTTCAGCGCGATGGATTGCTTTCCCGCATTCAAGGCCGCGAAATAGGCGCTTTCTCCAGCAATAAAGGGCGGAAAGGCGCGGGTATCATCGCCGGTGCCGGGGCGCTCCACCTTGATCACTCGCGCGCCCAGATCGGCCAGCGTATGGCTCGCGAAAGGGCCTGCAAGGACATGGGTCAGATCAAGGATGAGAAGGTCACAGAGCGGGGCAGTCATGGATCTTTCCTTTCGTCAGATCAGACAAAAGAACCCCGATGCTGTGCGCCGCGCAAGCAAGAAGGGCAGGACACCGGCAAGGATGTCCTGCCCAAGCTCTCAGGTCGGAATGGCCGCTCGGTTAGCCGCGAGCGCGGCGCCCCCCACGGCGACCAGAAGCCGCCTGCGATTGCGCGGCGGAAGCTTCGGCAAAGGTCATGCCGCCTTCGACCGCTTCGATCACCTTGGCAAAGCGGATCCATTCGCCGCCATTCGGGTCGTGGTTCATCAGGAAGTTGGCGGCGCGGATCGCCTCCATTTCCTGTTGGCGGACAGGGTTCATGATCGCGCTGGTCATGCCTGCGGCAATCGCCATGGGCAGGAAGGCCGCGTTGATCCCATGACGATGGGGCAGGCCAAAGCTGATGTTCGATGCACCACAGGTGGTGTTCACGCCCAATTCGTCGCGCAGGCGGCGGACAAGCGTAAAGACCTGCTGGCCAGCAGTGCCCATAGCGCCCACCGGCATGACAAGCGGGTCGACGACGATATCATGGGCAGGAATGCCGAAATCAGCGGCGCGTTCGACGATTTTCTTCGCCACGGCAAATCGGACATCGGGGTCGGGCGAAATGCCGGTATCGTCGTTCGAAATCGCTACGACCGGCACGTTGTATTTCTTGACCAGTGGCAGGACGAGTTCGAGGCGCTCCTCTTCCCCCGTGACAGAGTTCAGAAGCGGACGGCCTTCGCAGGCGGCAAGGCCCGCCTCCAGCGCGGCAGGTACTGAACTATCGATGCA
>JALOTC010000025.1 GCA_025458085.1 Cypionkella sp.
TCGGCCATGTTTTGCGACCAGCCCAACTGACCCGAGACATCCACGCCGGTCGCGACTGTCAGCCCTTCATTCGCGGCGATCAGATGCGGGTCGCCGGTGCCGCCCCACCAGACGTCAACCTTCGGATTGCCCGCTTCGGCCCGGATCTGTGCCAGAACCTCGCCCGTCGACTTGCGGACCATGGCCACGTCGATGCCGGTATCGATCTTGAAATTCTGGGCCATCAGATCGCACCAGACCTGTTCATTCGAACAGACAACATTCAAACTTTGCGCCGAGGCTGCGGATGCAGCCATCATGGCGCCCAGTGCAAGCGCACTGATCGTTAATGCTTTCATGTCTTCCTCCCTTTGCGTCCGCCTTTTTGGGATGCGGAACGACACAAGGTTTGCACGCCGCAAAGAGCGGGGGGAGGGGGATGCAGGTTAACAGACTGACCGCAACGCCGGAATTTCATGAATAATGTTACAGGCGCGCCCTGCGGTGAAAATCTTTGAAACCCGATTGCATTTGCAGTGCTCTCAACTTCCGCCATGATCACGGCGGAGCGAGGAGAGGACACCATGGAACATGTGCCGATGGCACAGGCAGGTTCGCCCTATGGCGGGGACCCCGTTGTGGCCATTATTGACGATGATCCCGATCTGCGCCGCACCGTTGCGGAATTGCTGGCAGAAAATGGCTTTGCGCCGATTGCCTTGCCCGATGGCGCATCCTTCCTGGCCCTTGGGCCCAAACCAAGGGTCGATCTTGCCCTGATCGATCTGCGGCTGCGGGGCGAAAACGGTCTGACGCTCGCCATTCGCATCCGCGAAACCTATGGCATTCCGATCGTCATGCTGACGGGGCGGGGTGACGAGATGGATAAGATCATCGGTCTGGAAACCGGCGCGGATGACTACATGATGAAGCCCTTTAACCCGCGTGAACTCGTCGCTCGATTGCGTGCTGTTCTGCGCCGAACCGGGCACCCGATGGTGCAGCCGCAGGATCGCAGCGCCAATACACTGCGCGCTTTTGGCCGGATGCGCCTAGACCAGACCCGGCGCGAGCTTCTTGATCAAAACGGTACGGAAATCCCGCTGACAAATGCGGAATACCGCCTGTTGGATTATTTCCTGCGCCATCCCGGGCGGATCATTCCGCGGACGGAACTGCTGACCGAACTGGGCAACGACCTGTCGCACTACATGGACCGCACGATCGACGTGCTGATCCTGCGCCTGCGCCGCAAGATCGAGTCTGTGCCGTCCAAGCCGGTGCATTTGCAGACGCGCCGCGGCCAAGGCTATATCTTTGTCATTGGCGAACAACCATGAAACGGCTGTCGGTTCGCTTGCGCCTTCTGCTGTCCCTGGGCTTGCTGGCCTTTGCCGTTCTGACTGTGGGGGCGATTGCTTGGGCTGCGCTGACGCGCGGCAATGACCGGCTGGACCGCCTCCATACCGAGACATTGACGGGCGTTGACGAGGCGCTGATCGTGTCGCGTCATGCGGCCGACCTTGCCACTCTGGCCCCGTATCTGCTGACGTTGGACAGCCCCTTTCGTATTGCGCAGGAAGGGCAGGCAGCATCAGCTTTGATTGACGCTTTGCAAGCTGATCTGCCAGCAGATGCTCCCCTGCATCAAACGTTGCAAGATACGCGCGCGGCCATTGCCGGCGTTGTCCGAGATACATCGCTGCGGGCCGGTTTGCGGGACAGGACGCTGCGGCTGAACGCAGAGCTCGCTGCTGCGGAACGCCGCTTTGCCGCGCTGTCGGCACGGCCCTATGCAACCTTTCCCCAACGGCAAGAGGCGCTTTTGCTGCAAAGCGTTGCTGCGGCGCTGCTTGGTGCAGGGCGGGCGGAAAATCTGATCGGTGTGGGGGAATTCCAAAGGGAGTATACCCGCCTTGTTGCCCGCATCGTTCCTTGGGAACTCTCTGGTGACCTTGCCCGCTTGCAGGCCATTGCGACCGGGCAAGGCGGTTTGTTTGAATTGCGCCGTCTCGAACTTGCGCGGCAGATTGGGGCTGAAGCTGCCCTAGTGCGCGTCCGCAAGGGCGCCGCTGCGGTGACAGAACATGCAGCACGCGTCACCGCCGCAGCCCAAGCGGCGATTTCCCGAGAACGCGATAGTACGACCACGGCCATTGCCTTGGCCAAGTCGACGCTTTTGGCCGTGGTGCTGGCCAGCACAGCGCTTGCCCTTGCTGCTGCCTTGTATGTTTCCGGCTATGTCACGGCAAATCTGAAGGCGATTTCGGCCGCGATGATGCAGCTTGCGTCAGGCGATCGGCAAACCCGGTTGCCTCGTGGGGAAGGCCAGGGCGATGAGATCGGCAAGCTGTTCCACGCCTTTCGCGCCTTTCGCGCCAATGCGCTGCGGCTGGATCGGTCGCACCGGCAGATGGCACAGCGCACGGCGCTTTTTGAACAGATGATGGCCGGGATGACGGATGGCGTGGCGATCCTGTCTGACCAAGGCCAGATCGTCGCGCAGAATGACCGTCTTGCCCCTTTGCTTCGGGTGACGCCAGATCGTTTGGCCGAGAGACCACGGTTGAGTGAGGTGATCGCCGCCGCGGGCTGGCAGATGGCAGAAGGGCCTGCGGGTCTGTCGAGCCTGTCGCTTCCCGGAGGGCAGGTTATCGAATTGCGCGAAAGCCCCTTGCCCGGCGGCGGTGCCGTCGCGCTGGTCGCAGATGCCACCGAGCGGCGCCAAATGGAAGATCGCCTGCGCCATATTCAACGGATCGAGGCGCTGGGGAAAATCTCGGGCGAGGTCGCGCATGATTTTGGCAATATCCTGTCCACCATCGCGGGTAGCCTGCATTTGATGGAAAAAGCGCAACCGGCGCATCAGACGAGGCTGCGCCAGACGATTGCCTCTGCCGTGGACCTCGGCACGTCACTGACCAGTCGCCTTCTGGCTTTTGCGCGACGTCAGCATCTTGAACCCGAAACCGTCGATCTGCCGCAACTTGTAGAGGGTCTGGCGGATCTTGTGGGCTTTGCCCTGCGCGATGAAATCGACCTTGTGATTTCGACCGGCGCTGCGCCTTTGCCGGTGCGTGTTGATCCCGGCCAGCTGGAAAGCGCGATCCTGAACCTTTGCCTCAATGCCGGGCAGGCCATCCCCGAGCGGGGGAGCATCCGCCTGACGGTTCGGCAAGAAGGCCAACAGGCGGTGATCGAGGTCGCAGATACTGGTGTGGGCATGTCGGCAGAAGTTCTTGCCCATGCAATGGAGCCCTTTTTCACGGCCCGCTCCGACGGGACGGGCACTGGGTTAGGACTGGCGATGGTCTATGGCTTTATCCGCCAATCCGGCGGAGATATCTCCATCACCTCTGCGCCCGGCAAGGGAACGACGGTGCGCTTGACCCTGCCCTTGCAAGAAACCGTACACGGTCATGCTGTTCGGTTGGATCGGGTGCTTTTGGTGGAAGATGATCCAGCAGATGGCAAGGCCGCTCGGGCACTCTTTGACTCTCTGACCGAAAACTTGGTTCAGGCCGCCGACACAGCCACGGCCCTGCGCCAGATGGACGACGCAATGAGCCTGATCGTTACCGATCTGTCGCTGCACGGGAGCGTTGAGGGGTGGCGGCTTGCGGAAACTGCGCTGGAGCGTTGGCCGCAAGCGCGGGCTATCGTGGTTTCTGGTCGGCTTCCCGACGTCAACCCCCTGTCCGCGCGCTATGGGGCGCGCATCGCAACTTTGGCAAAGCCCCTGACCGCCGAGACGGTATCGGACGTGCTTTGTCGTCTTTTCAGGAGCCAATTTCCGGATGAAAGCCTCTTGCGCGAAAGCCTTTCCCAGCCTGTCCCCAGCCTTTCCCAAAGCCATCTTCTTTGACTGTGATGGGACCCTGCTTCTCACGTCGGGGCTGCATTTCAAGGCGATTTCTGCCACGATCGCGCGGCATGGCGGCGACATGCTGCCGGATTGGTATCTGGCACGCGCGGGCTTGGGGCGGCATGATCTTTTTTCCGAATTCGCAGCCGAATATTCGATGGACCTCGATCTGGCAGAGATCGCAGCAGAAAGCATTGCAATGACCGTTGCTCTTGCTCACGAGGCGCGCGAGAATCCGCTGGTGGCCGAGGTCGCACGAAAGGCCAGCGGGCGGTTGCCGATCGCCGTTGTGACCAATAGCGAAACGGCGATTGCGGGGGCGTTTCTTGACCAGACCGGTCTGCGCGATCTTTTCGATCTTGTTCTGACCTGTGACGATGTTGCCCGCCCGAAGCCCGCGCCAGACCTTTACCTCTTGGCCGCAGAACGGTTCGGCGTTTCGCCGCAGGATTGCCTCGTCCTTGAAGACAGCGATCAGGGTGTGGGGGCGGCGCGGTCAGCCGGGATGGCTTGGCATGATGTGCGCAGCGCTGAATGGCCACCCAACTGCGCCGGGCTGATAAAGAGCCTGTCAAAGCGATAGTGGTCCAAAGGTGAGGCTTGGCTTCGCCAGACGCGCCTGCCCCTGTGCCATGCAGGGCCGCGTCAGCTTGTGACGATCATAGGGTCGCAGCTTTCGCTGTCAGAAGGCCATGCAAATGACCGACAGCCAACCAATGGTGACGCGCGGCCAAAGCGACTGGCGTCGCACCTGCCGGATATGTCACATGAGGACGAACTCTGAGGCACATGTGGCGCAGTTCGGCGAAGAGGGATGTGGCTATGAAGTTCTGGACAGCAATCGCGATGATTCTGATCCTGTCTGCGGTTGGCCTGACCTATGAGATTGCGGCAGGCCGCGTGCTTGCACCGTTCTTCGGCACCTCGCTGGTGACATGGACTGTCGTGATTGCCACGGTTCTGGCGGGCTTTTCGCTGGGCAATGCCATCGGTGGCTTTGTGGCAGAGCGGGAACGCAAAGTTGCGTTGCGGATTATGCGGGCCATGCTGCTGGCGACAGCCATTCTGGCGGCGCTTTCGCCAACGATCCTTGGTCTGATCTATGGTTGGGGTGCGCGCGGGACATGGGGCATGGTGATCAGCGTGATTGTCGCCTTCTTTCCTGCCTCCGTTCTCATCAGCGCGCCGTCGCCGCTTCTTGCGCGCCTTGCAGTAGAAGCGCGCCCCGGGCGCGAGGGGTCTTCGCTGGGCATGGTGCTTGCCGCCGGGTCGCTTGGTGCGATCCTTGGTGCCGTTTTGGCAGGATTTGTCGCCCTGCCTTTCGCGGGATCGGTGGCGACTTTCGCGGCATGCGGGGTCGCGGTTCTTGTGTGCTTGCCCTTCCTGCGCGAAGCGGGGGACCGTTCTGGACCATCCGACAGCGCGGGCGGGGAGGAGCCACCGTCATTTGCGCCGCTTTTGCCTGTCGCAGTGCTTGTGGCGGGCAGTGCGGCCTTGGGGCCAGTGTGCCGTTATGAGTCTGGCCTGTCCTGCATCGACGTGACGCAGACGGGTGGCGTGATCAATCTTTTCTCTGATCGTTCGCATCAAGCGGCTGAGCGTATCCTCCGAAGGGGTGGAACGGAAACGGCAGAAGCTGACTCTGCCCTCGCGCTGCCCTACACGCAATGGATATGGGCGCGCATGGAACGGGACCTTGGCGCTGCGCCGTCGGTGCTTTTCATCGGTGGCGGCGGCTATACGCTGCCCCTGCAGCTTTTATCGTCTCGCCCCGGGGCCGAGGCTGTGGCGGTGGAAATAGATCCTCTGATCACAGATGTCGTGCGCGAAAACCTGCCCCGTGCTGGCGCGATGATCGCGCGCGAGGGCTATGACGCCGCAGCGGCGCGGCGGGCGGGCGATGCGCCAACCGGTCGGCTGGGCATCATCCATGCGGATGGCCGGGTCTATATCAACGAAACGACGCGCCGCTATGATGCCGCCGTGGTGGATGCCTTTTCGTCGGAATCGGTTCCTGCCCATCTTGTCACGCGCGAGACCTTTGCCCGGCTGCGTGCTGTCGTGCGCGGGCCGATCTATGTGAATCTGATCGACGCCCCCGATGGCCCGCTTGCCCGCGGAACGCAGGCGATCTTGAAAGAGATTTACCCGCAGGTAATTGCAGTGCAGGGACCTTTGGCGCCGGATGGGCGCGGCAATGTGGTACTGGCCGCTTCTGACCTGCCGCTGGCACCACTCGCTGCCGTTCCGCAAGGCTATGCAATCACCCAGATCTCGCCTGCGCGGCCCTTTACCGATGATCGCGGTTGGGTGGGCTATCGGTAAAGAGCAAGGCTCAACGGCGCGTCTTGGGAAGGGGCAGCAACAAGACGTCAGAGCATGGCCAATCTATCGCGGTCAAGATAAGGGCCGGGGGCGGGCCCCGGCCCAAGCATTTTCAATGCCCGAGGATGACCGAAAGGGCGCGGGTCAGGTCCCCGTGGGCGTCGGAGCTTGAGCCATGGCTGCGCCAGCCGACATGGTGGTCGGGGCGCACGAGAATGCAGCCAGCATCGCTGATTTCCCGCTGGCGGTGCCATTCGCCCAAGTGATCCTCGTAATCGGCGCGGGGGCCGATGGTGAGGGTGCGGATCGGCAGGCCAAGGCTGCGGGTGGCCTCCGCCGCGGCCTGAATCCAATCCGCGCCGCCGATCCCCGTCAGCAGCGTGAACTGACCGCGCCCGCAGAGGTCTAGGGTGGAATGCTTGCCCCCCTGCCGGTCATAGACCCAGGCATGGGGCAGGCGCGCGCCGGGGGTGGTGGTGGGCTGATAATAAAGCTCCATATCCGTGCTGACGGGGGCGGTGGTGCCATCGCCGACCACCGCCGAGGAGGTATAGCGCTGGTTCATCTCGACCCCGTGGCAGTCGAATTCATAGACCTTGGCGTCAATCGCGCGGCGCAAAGCCTCGCGTTGCGCTTCGCCTGCCGGGGTGGCATCGCAGCGCGCGGCCATGGAGCGTTCGATCCGGTCGTGATCCACCCCGCCATCCATGCCGAGCGCCTCGAAGATCGGGCCGAATTCGGCGATGGATTGATTGGCGCGGGTGACGATCTGTTTCGCAACCGGCGCGCGTTCGGCGCTGTAGCTTTCCAGCAGTCTGGGCGTGGCTTGCCCCTTGATCACGGCAGCCAGTTTCCAAGCGAGGTTGAAGCCATCTTGGATCGAGGTGTTCGACCCAAGCCCGTTCGACGGCGGGTGGCGGTGCGCGGCATCGCCCATGATGAACACGCGGTCCTTCTGCATATGGGTGGCATAGCAGTTGTTCACGGTCCAGGTATTCGCGCCCAGAAGTTCGATCTCGAGGTCGGGCACGCCAACAAGCTGGCGCGCGACTTCGGTCGCCATGGCGGCATCGACCTTTGGCGCGGGCTGGGTGATGTCATAGCCCCAGACGATCAGCCATTCGTTCCAAGGCCGGACCATGCGGACAAGGCCCATGCCGATGCCGCCCACATTCGCGCCCGGCTGCATGACCCAGTAGAGGACCGAAGGCCGATGCGCGACATAGGCCGAAAGGTCCGCCCGGAACAGAATGTTCATCGACCCGCCGACGCCCATCTTGCCCTCAAACGGCAGGCCCGCATGTTCGGCGACCAGCGAATTGCCGCCATCGGCCCCGACAAGGTATTTCGACCGGACGGTGAAGTCCTTGCCCGTCAGCCGGTCGCGGCAGGTGGTGGTGACGCCATCGGCATCCTGCACATGGCTGATGTATTCCGTGCTCATCCGGCTTTGCGCGCCCCGGCGGCAGGCGGTGCCAAAGAGGATCGGCTCCATGAAAGTCTGGGGCAGGTCGTTCATTTCGCAGGGGCTTGCGCGCAGGTGGCGGGCCTTGGACTCGGGGCTGGTGCCCCAGCTTTGCATCCGGCCCAGTTCCTCGCCCGCGAGACTGACGCAAAAGACGTTGTTGCCCATCAGTTCCTGATGGGTGGCGTGTTTCATCGCCTCTTCCTCGACCTCGGGGCCAAGGTCGCGCAGCACCTCCATCGTGCGTTGGTTGGTGATATGGGCGCGGGGGGTATTGGCCAGCCAGCGGTAGCGGTTGATGACCAAAACCTCCACGCCCGAGGAGGCGAGCAAGGCTGCGGTGGCGGAACCGGCGGGACCGGTGCCGATGACGAGGACGTCGGTAGTGATGTCAGCCATCTTTGGCTCCTTCGAAGGTCAGTCTGCGTTGGATGGGGAAAAGCTGAAGGTTCCAGCGGTCGGCCAAAAGGCCCCAGAGGCCGCGGGGTGCGAACAGCATGGTCACGATGGCGAGCAGGCCAAGCGCGAGGAGATACCAGCTGCCGTAATCGGCAAAGGCGGTTTGCAGGCCCCAAAAGACCAGCACGCCAAGGATCGGGCCTTCGAGCCGCCCGATGCCGCCGATCACGGCGATGAAGATCACATAAGCCGTCCAGTTGGTGACGGAAAAGGCCGCATCGGGCGAAATGCGGGCGGTCTGCATGTAGATCAGCGCGCCGACAAGCCCGGTCATGCCAGCGGCGGCAAGGAAAACCACCCATTTGACGCGCCGGGCATCGACGCCAACCGACCGGGCCGCGTTGTCGTTATCGCGGACCGCCGCCAAAGCCAGCCCCGTGCGCGAACGCAAAAGCGCATAGATCGCGCCCATCGTGCCGACAGCCAACGCGAGCGCGAGCCAATAGGCCAGCACATCGCGCGCCGCCGCATCGCGCAGGCCAAAGGTTTCGGCGATGGTGGCCACGCCGATGATATCGGCCGTCGCCTCGCGCGGGAGCGAGGTGCCCGTGCCACCACCCAGCGTTTTCCATTGCGCAACGAGAAGGCGCGTCACCTCGGCAATCACCCAAGTGCCGATGGCGAAATACGCGCCTTGCAGGCGGAAGGCGAAGAAGGCCATGGGAATGGCGAGGAGAACCGCTGCCACCCCGCCAAGGAGGATGGCAGGCACCGGGTCCCAGCCCCAGAGGATGACGCCCGCGAACATCGCATAGGCGCCAATGCCGACAAAGGCTTGTTGGCCCACGCTGACCATGCCGCCATAGCCTGCGATCAGGTTCCAGAGTTGGGCCAGCGTCAGCATGGTCAGGATGAAAAAGAGGTCTTGGATCAGGCTGCGCGAGGCGAAGGCGGGCAGGATCAGGCCAATCCCCACCAGCGCGAGGGCGGCGAGCCCGGCGAGGGTGGAGGCGCGGGTGCGGGTGGTGACGCGGTAGGTCATCTTAGTCCACCGCCCGAGGGAAGAGCCCGCGCGGGCGGATCAGCAGCACAACGAGGAAGGCGATATGGCCCGCGAGGATCTGCCATTCGGGGTTGATCTGCGCGCCCACCGTTTGCGCGATGCCGATGATCGCGCCGCCTGCAAGCGTGCCCCACAGGCTGCCGAGGCCACCGATGATGACCGCCTCGAAGGCATAGATCAGCCGGGCGGGGCCGATGGAGGGATCGAAATTCGCGCGCATCCCGAGGTAGAGCGCGGCGAGCGTCACGATCACCATGGCAAGGCCGGTGGCGATGGCAAAGACCCCGCGGGGGTTGATGCCCATGAGGCTGGCCGTGACCGGATCATCCGAGGTCGCACGGAAGGCGCGGCCAAGCGCGGTGGAATAGAACAGGCGGTTCAGAAGGAAGATGGCCAGCACCGCCGAGCCGAAGGTGAGGAGGGGCAGCGTGCCGACGGTGACGGGGCCAAGGTCGACGGATGCGCTTTCCAGTGCGCCCGCGCGGATGCGCTGGCTGTCTGCCGAAAAGACCTCCAGCATCCCGTTTTGCAGCGCGACGGAAAGGCCGAAGGTGATCAGCAGCGGGGGCAGGATATCTTTGCCCAGAACGCGGTTCAGGACGAGCCGTTGCAAGGCCCAGCCGGTTGCAAACATCAAGGGCGCGGCGAGGAGGGCCGACAGGAAAGGATTGAGGCCCAACAGATTGACGGTGACGAGGATCAGGAAGGCGGCAAAGACGATCAGATCGCCATGGGCGAGGTTCACGAGCCGCATGATGCCAAAGACGAGCGACAGACCCGCCGCGAAAAGCGCGTAAAGCCCGCCGAGGAGAATGCCCTGAACGAGCGTATCGAGCCAGATCATCTTGCGTATCTCCGGGAGTTGCGGGGGGGAAGCGGTGCGCCTGCGGCGCGTGGCTTTTGTCTCGCCTCTGCGCGCTTGGGGCGCGCAACCGGCTCGGGCTGCGGGGGGACGTTGTCCCCCCGGCCCTGCGGTTCCGCGAACCGCAGGGCACCCCCCAAGGATATTTGGGAACAGATGAAGGCATTGCCGGAGGAGATGGGGCGGATCATGCGGCCTCTCCGAAATAGGCGGCATGGATGGCGGCGCGCGTGACCTCGGCTGAGGGGGCGGTGAGGGTGACCCGCCCTTCCATCAGGCAATAGATGCGGTCGGCGACCGAAAGCGCGCGGGCGATATCCTGTTCGACGAGCACCACCGCCGCGCCGGTGTCTCGGATGGCGGGAAGGGCGGCGTAGATGTCGCGGATCACCACCGGGGCGAGGCCGAGGCTGATTTCATCACAGAGAAGCAGTTCGGGGTTCGACATCAGCGCGCGGCCGATGGCGACCATCTGTTGTTGGCCGCCGGACAGGGCCGTGCCGGGGCTGTGGCGGCGTTCGCGCAGGATGGGGAAGAGGCGGTAGATCGCGTCGAGCGACCAATGGCCAGAGCCACGGCGGACCTGTCCGCCGATCAGGAGATTTTCCTCGACGCTGAGGGAGGGAAAGAGTTTGCGGCCTTCGGGGACCATGGCGATGCCGCGCTGCATCACCTGATCGGGGGAAAGTGCGCCGATGGGCGTGCTGCGATGCAGGACCATGCCGGGGTCGTTTCTGAGGACGCCGGTGATGGCGCGCATCAGGGTGGTTTTGCCCGCGCCATTGGCCCCGATGATCGCCACACATTCGCCGGGGTGGATGTGCAGGTCGATGCCGAAGAGCGCCTTGAACTGGCCATAGGCGGCGGTCAAGCCACGGGTTTCCAGAAGCGGCGTGTCAGGGTTGGGCTGCATCTCAGACCTCCATCCCCAGATAGATTTCGCGCACCTCGCGCGAGGCCATGATTGCCTCTGGCTCTCCCATCCCGATCCAGATGATCGTGATGCCTTGGGCATGCAGGCCCTTGATCGTGGCGATCAGCGCGCGGCATTCGGCATCGGTCAGCCCGCCTGCGATTTCATCAAGGAGGAGGAGTTCCGGCCCCGTGGCCATGGCACGGGCGAGTTCGAGGCGCTTGCGGTCCAGAAGCGATAGGCTGCCTGCAAGCAGATTGGCCTTTGGCAGCAGTTCGGTATCACCAAGGACGGAGACGCAGTGATCCACCACTTCCGCCTCGCTTTTCCCCTGGCCAAAGGCGGCGGCGGTCAGCAGGTTTTCAAAGACGGTCAGCCCTTCGAAGGGTTGCGGGATCTGAAAGCTGCGGCCAACGCCCATGCGCACCCGTTCCATGGCCGGGCTGCGGGTCACGTCGCGGCCCATCAGCGTGATCCGCCCCGCATCGGGCAGGATGTTTCCGGTGATCAGGTTGAACAGCGTGGATTTGCCCGCGCCATTCGGGCCGATGATGCCAAGGGCCTGCCCTTTTGGCAGGGCAAAGCTGACATCATCGGTCACCTTCAGGGCGCCGAAGCTTTTGGAGACGGAGGTGAGGGTCAGGACATCTGTCATCGCATCTTGGGCCGGGTGGCCTGCGGGGGTGTTGGATCCCCCGCAGTCCAGCGCATCAGGCCAGCGCCTCCATCTGTCCGCCGGTCGGGATATTCGGGGCGGTCTGGTTGTCAACGATCACGAGGTCGAAGGTTCCATCGTCCTTGCGCCGCCACTGGCCGCCGACAAGCGGGGTCTTGCAGACATTGGTCGCGGCGAAATCGGGCATGCCTGCGCCGTTCCAGGCCACCTTGCCCACCATCGTGTCCATGTCCGTCGCTGCGATGGCGGCGGCCACGGCTTCGCCATCCGTCACATCAGAGACCCGACCCATGACATTGGCGGCCACTTCGAACAGCGAATGGACAAAGCCGATGGGTTGTGTCCATGGCCGGCCCGATTGCGCGGTGTAATCGGCGGCGAGCTCTGCCGCGGATTGGCCGGTGAGCGAGGATTTGAACGGGTGCTGCGCGCTCCACCACACTTCGGAGGAGAGGTTGTGGCCCGCCTCGCCCAAAGCCTCAACCGATTGCGGGAAGAGGATGGCCTTGGCCACGGTGATGATCTTGGGGTTGAAGCCCTGTTGCAGCGATTGGTTGCGGAAGGTGGTGAAGTCGGGCGGGATGACGACGCCCGTCACGATCTCGCAGCTGGCGGCCTTGAAGGCGTTGATCTGGGCGGTGAAGTCATCGGTCAGGTTCTGATAGCGGCCCGGATCGGTGAGGCTGTAGCCCTGTGCCGCGAAGCCGGGGCCGACGCCCACATTCGGATCCCCCCAAGCGTTACCGTCGCCATCATTGGGGAACAGCCCGCCAACGGCCTTGTTCGTCTCGATCTGGTTCCACATGTTGAGGAAGACGCTGATCACATCCTCCAGCCCCCAGAAATAGTGGAAGGCGAAGTCGAAGGAGCGCCAGCTTGCCGGATCGCCGGGGTTGCCCTGCTGGCCGATGAACCAGGGCTGCCACGGGGCCTTGGTCGAGATGACGGGTATACCTTCGGCTTCGCAGGTGGTGGCGACGGGGTTCGTCGTCTCGGGCGTGGAGGCGACGACCATCAGGTGCACCTCGTCATCCACGATCAATTCGCGGGCCACGGCGGCGGCGCGGTTCGGGTCGGATTGGCTATCCTTGACGATGACTTCGAAATTCTGGCCGACATTCGTGGCAAGGAAGCTTGCGATGTTATAGGCATCGCTTTCGGCAAAGCCTGCCAGCGGGCCGGATTGCGGGCTGACATAGCCGATGCGGATTTTTGCCCCCTGCGCGATGGCGGGGGTAAAGAGGCCGGGGGCCGCCATGGCAAGGCCGGTGGCCGCGCCGGTGTGCAGGAATTTCCGTCTGGTGATCATTGTCGTTCCTCCCTTTGTTGGTTTCGCCGGGGCAAAGCCCCGAGGGTGTTTAGGCGGGGCAAATTCCCGTGTGGGCTTGTTGGAGCAGATCCCGGATGCCGTCCCGGCTGATGGGGCGGGGGTTGGCATAGGGGTTTTTCGCGGCGATCTCGGCCGCACGGTCCAGATCGGTCTCGGACAGGCCAAGGTCGGCGAGGCGCATCGGGGCGTTCAGGCTTTTGGCGAAATGCCACAGGCCCGCGCCGGCGCTGGTGCCGAAGGTGTCTGCGATCGGGCGCAGCAGATCGGGGACGGCGGCTTCGTTGAAGGCGGTGGTGTGGGGCAGCAGCACCGCATGCGTTTCGGCATGGGGCAGGCCAAAGCTGCCGCCAAGCACATGGGCGAGTTTGTGGTGCAAGGCCATGGTCACATGGCCGAGCGTCACCGAACAACCCCAAGCCGCGTAAAGCGCCTGCGCCCGCGCCTGCCCGTCCTGCGGGTTGCGGATCAGCGCGGGCAGCGCCCTGTGAAAGGCGCGCAAGGCATCGCGGCTCAGCGCCTCGGTGATCGGGTGGCGGTCGGGGGCGTAAAAGCCCTCCATCGCATGGGCCAAGGCATTGAGCGCGGAGGTGACGGTCAGGCCAAGCGGCAGGGTCAGCGTCAGGTCAACGTCATAGACCACCACCTCGGGCCGGATCGCGGGATCGCGGCGGGTGGTCTTTTCGCCCTCGGCGGTTTCGCCAAGGATATCGGTCATCTCGGACCCGGCATAGGTGGTGGGGACCACCACCTGATCCGCCCCGGTGCGCAGTGCGATGGCCTTGCCGAGTCCGGTGGTGGAGCCACCGCCAAGCGCGACGAGGCAATCTGCACCCGTGGAGCGGAAGGTGGCGATGGCCTCTTCGGTCACCGCGACGGGTGTGTGCATCGTCGCCCCCGCAAAGACACCCGCCGCCTTGGCCCCCAGCCTTTCGGCCAGGGCTTGTGCCGCGCTTTCCTGTTCTGGGGTGGACAGCACCAGCGCGCGGGAATGGCCAAGCCGGGCGACCTCCTCCGGGACCTGCGCGAGTGTGCCATGGCCAAAGATCACCCGCGTGGGCAGGCCGGGAAAGACGAAGGGGCGGGTCATCGGGGGGCCCCCATCCGAGGGGTGCGGGCGGCGGCAAGATCGGCCAGCACCGCATCCAGCATGGCGATTTCTGCGCCAGACACTTCATGCGGTCTGCCGGGAAGGACATCGGCCCGCAGTCTTGCGCCGGCTGCGCCCAGATCGGCCACGGCCTCGGCAAAGGCCGTGACGGGAATCCATGGATCGGCATCGCCTGCCGACAGATAGACGGGCAGGCCAGAGGAAAGGGCCTGCGGGCGCGACTCCTTTGGTGTGCCGACCCGGCAGCCGGTGAAGGCCACAAGCGCCTCTGCCGCCGCGCCGGAAAAGGCCAGTTCAAGCGACAGGCAGGCCCCTTGGCTGAAGCCTGCAAGCACGAGGGGCAGGCGAGGGGCCTTGGCGCGCAAGTCCGCCAGCACGTGGCCCAGATCGCGCAGCGACAGGACCAGTTCCGCGCGGGTCTGATCGGTCAGCGGGTCAACCGCGCGGGCAGTATACCAACTGCCCCCCGCGGCCCGTGGCAAGACAAAGGTCACATCGGGGGTGGACAGATGGCGGATCACCGCCGCCTCCATCTCTTCGGGCGATTGGTTCCGGCCATGGACAAAGACGCAGAGCGCCCTTGCCCGGTCCGGGGCCATGCCCAAGGTCAGGATGTCCACCACCCCCGGCATCAGAAGGACACCGGCTCCAGCCCGGCTTCCAACTCGGCCCGGCGGTCTTCGAACCATGGCGGGAAAACGAGCGACTTGCCGATGGCATCGGCGGGTTCATCCTTTGCCCAGCCTTCGGGAACCGTCCATGCCAGTTCGAACAGCGCCCCGCCGGGGCTGCGCATATACATGGATTTGAAGTAGTTGCGGTCCTTTTGTTCGGAGACATCGGTGTAGCCCATGCCTTCCAGCCGGGCTTTCAGGGCATATTGGTTTTCCTCATCCCCCGTGTTGAAGGCGAGGTGATGGATCGTACCGCCAGCGAGCGTCCATGTGCCTTGCGGGCTATCCCGGTCAATCACGATCTCCAGTGCGGAATGGATGCCGTTGTTTTCCGGTACGATCCACATGCTGCCCGCATGATCGGTGCCTTCCCGGCGGAAACCCATCCCGTGTTCCAGAAATTCCTCCATCGTGCCTGCGTCCATGACGGCGACCGCGCCGCCATAGATGCCGCGGATGCCATGGGCGGCAGAGATGCCCTGGTCGGGGTTGGCAATCGGGGTGCGGGTATCGGCGGGGTTTTCCACCAATTCATGCGGGATGCCGCAGGGATGGGCAAAGATCACCCGCGTCAGGCCGAAGCGTTCGCCTTTGACCGCCGGGATGCCCATGCCGTTCAGCCGATCCACCCAGAAATCCGCCGAACCGACGGGGATGGATTGCAGGATCGCACGGCTTTGGTTCGTACCGCGACGGCCAAAGATACCGGGCTTTTTGAACGGGAAGGTGGTGATGATGGTCGAGGCATCGCCGTTGGGCGAGCCGTAATAGAGGTGATACACCGGGATCACCCCATCGAACAGGACCGTGCGCTTGATGGAGTAAAGCCCCAGCGCGCGGGTATAGAAATCATAATCGTCCTGCACGCCATGCGTGCTCATCGTCAGGTGGTGATAGCCGGAAACAAGGGCCATGTCTGTCATCCCTTCTGAGCTTGGGTTCGGTCTTGGGCGGGGGTGGCCTCGTCCGCGCGGTCAAGGACCAGCGCGACATCAAGGGCGAAGGCTGGGCCTTCGGGGTGCAGCGTGCCGATCAGATCGGGGCGAACGGCAAAGAGCGCGTCGCGCCCGATGGCCGGATCGCTGCCATCGAAAATCGCGGTGACAAGGCGGCGATAGCCCGGTGCGCTGACCGCGAAATGGATATGGGCGGGCCGGTCCAGCGACAGGCCAAGGCGGCGGGCCAATTGGCCGACCGGGCCGTCATCAGGCAGGGCATAGCCGCCGGGTCGGATGGTGCGGAAGTGAAAGGCCCCTTCTGCATCCGCTTCGAACCGGCCCCGCAAATTGTGTTCGGGCTGATTGTCGGGGTCTTGGTTTTCATAGCGGCCTGCGGCATTGGCGTGCCAAACCTCGACCCGCGCGCCGGAAATCGGTTGCCCCGCCAAGTCGCTGACGCGGCCGCTCACGAAAAGCGGTGTGCCCTGATCAGTGCGGCTGAGGTTCGCGCCCAAGGGCAGGTCGGGCGCATCGGCCCGGTAGAACGGCCCTGCCAAGGTGCTGGAGGTGATGCCGGGCCGGTTGTCGCAGATCACCCGATCTGACAGGCCAAAGACATCGGCCAAAAGCACCCATTCCTGCCGCCGTGCATCGGTGGCATAGCCCACATCGGTCAAGAAATGGACCAGCGCGTCGAGTTCTGCCGGGCTGGGGCGCAGGGTGGCAATGATCTGAAAGGCATGGTCAACAATCAGCCGGACCGCATCGCCCAGACGTCCGGGCGGCGCATTGGCAAGCCTGCGGCGCAATTCCGCCGCGACCTGATGCCCGTCAGAGCCTCCTCCCTGTCCGTCCATACTGCGACCTCCCCTTCGCTGGCAAAAGAGTAGGGGGGTGGGCGTGATGGACTAATGACTTTGTGGAAGATCAATATACCATTCTGTTATGAAGTTGAGCGAGGCCCATCTGATCCAGCTTTCCGCCGTGGTGGATGCCGGCAGCGTCAGCAAGGGCGCGGTCGCCCTTGGCCTGTCGCAGCCTGCGCTGTCGCGGTCGCTTGCGCAGTTGGAGGCGCGTGTGGGCAAGCCCTTGTTCATTCGTGACCGCAGGCCGCTTCAGGCCACGCCCCTGGGTTTGCAGCTTGCCGCCCATGGCCGCCGTATCCTTGCCGAAAGCCGCCGCGCGACCGAAACGGTGCAAAGCCTGTTGCGCGGGACGCGGGGCTTGGTGCGGGTCGGGGGGGTGCCGTTCTTCATGGATGCCATGGTCAGCCGGATCATTGCGGCCTTTCAGAACCAGCACCCGGATGTGGATTTCGAACAAAGCTATGGCAATCTGGCCGAAGTGGCGACGGGTCTGCGCGCGGATCAGCTTGATCTGGGGATCGTGCCGCTTGGCACATCGGGGGAGCCGGAGGGGCTTGATTTCACCCCGATCCTGCCCGCGCGCAATGTGGTCTGTTGCCGGACGGGCCACCCGTTGCAGCGGACCAAACGGCTGACAACGGGGGATCTGGGTCATTTCCCTTGGGTTGCTCCCTTGCCCGGATCGCCCCTTTTGGCCGATCTTTTTGCCATCCGCTCCTCACTTGGGTCTGTGGAGCTTGATATCCGCTATTCGGGCGGGTCGCTGCTGAGTGTGATCAATTATCTGATTGAAACCGATGCCTTGGCCGTTCTTCCCTTTTCGGTCTGGTTTGCCGAACGCAGGCAACATGCCATTGCCGTGCTGCCGGTGGATATTCCCCAACCGCAGCGCCATCTGGGGCTGCTGCGGCTGGGGCGGGAGGCGAAGAACCCGGCGGCGGCGGCTTTTGCCGATTTTGTCGTGCAATCGTTCCAACAGATGCAGCAGTTGATCCTGCGGCACGAAAACGCGGTGGTCTGGCGGCGCTAGGGGCGGGGTCAGCCTATCAGCGCAAGGCCGATGCCGCCGAGGGCGGACACCAGTACCACAGCCCAAGGCGGGGCTTTCCACAGCATAAGAAGCACGAAGCAGGCCAAGGCCAAGGCGAAATCGCGCAGGTCATGGATGGCGCTGGTAAAGACCGGGTCATAGAGCGCCGCGCCAAGGATGCCGACCACCGCCGCATTGGCCCCCTGCATCAGGGCTTGGGCGCGCGGCAGGGCGCGGAACCTGTCCCAGAACGGCAGGACGCCGACCAGGATCAGAAAACCGGGGAGGAAAAGGGCCGCCAGTGCCAGCGCTGCGCCAAGGGGGCCGTTCGGCTCTGGCCCCAGCACCGCGCCGAGGTAGGCGGCAAAGGTGAACAGCGGCCCCGGCACCGCCTGCGCCGCGCCATATCCGGCAAGGAAGGCATCCGGCGCAACCCATCCGGTCGCGACCGTTTCGGCCTGCAACAGGGGCAGGACAACATGACCGCCGCCGAAAACCAGCGCACCCGCGCGGTAGAAGGCATCAAAGACCGCAAAGCCTTGGCCCGCTGCAGCCAGAAAAGGCAGGCCAAGAAGGAGCAGGACAAAGAGGCCAAGCGCCCAGAGGGCAAGGCGGGGGCGTACCGGCATGGCCACCGGACCGCCTGTGGGGGCGGCGGGGCGGCAGACCAGCGCCCCCGCGCCTGCACCCAGAAGGATCGCCGCGACCATGGCCAGAGCGCCAGGGAAAAAAGCCAAGATCGCCACGGCACCAAGCGCGATGGCGGCGCGCGCGCGATCAGGGCAAAGGCTGCGCGCCATGCCCCAGACAGCTTGGGCCACGATGGCCACGGCCACGATCTTCAACCCTTGCAAGGCACCTGTGCCGATGGGGCCGCTGATCGTCTGCGCGGTCAGCGCGAAGGCCAGAAGCAACAAAGCCGAGGGCAGGGTAAAGGCCGTGAACGCCGCCAAGGCCCCGCCCCAGCCTGCCCGCATCAGCCCCAAGGCGAAGCCCACCTGACTGGAGGCCGGGCCGGGAAGGAACTGGCATAGCGCCACCAGATCGGCATAGGCCCGGTCGGAAAGCCATGCGCGGCGGGTGACCAATTCCTCGCGGAAATAGCCCAGATGCGCGACCGGGCCGCCAAAGGATGTCAGCCCCAGTTTCAGGAACACGCCAAAGACTTCGCCCACGCGGCCCTGTTGGGGTGGGGGATTGGTCATGGGGTCCATCTGCGGCCTTCCTTCCGTTTCAAACCCCCTCTGCCGCCTTTCCATGACGGGACTATGACGGGTCAGGGCAGGGGCGAAGCCTAGGGGCGCGCGCATGGGCCTGCAAGCGGGCTTTGCCTTCGCGCGGCCTCTGTGCAAGATCGGGCGCGGATTGAGGAAGGGGATGCGATGCAGGCGGATGCGATGCGGGGGGCAGGGGATGGTTGGCAGATGCGCGCCTATCTGGCGCTGCGCCGCCCGTTGCAGCCGCTGATGCGGCGCATCCTTGCCCGGCGGATCGCGCGTGGTAAGGAAGAACCGCAGCGCGCAGGGGAAAGGCTGGGGATCGCCAGTCAGCCCCGGCCCGAAGGCGTGCTGGTCTGGTTCCATGCCGTGGGCTTGGGCGAGGTGCTTGCCCTGCGCCCCTTGATCACCGCGCTTCAGGCCGTGCGTCCGGGGGTGCAGGTCCTTATCACCTCAACCGCGCGGTCCTCGGCGCGGGTGATCGGGCAGAACCTGCCGCCCGACACGCGGCACCAGTTCCTGCCGATGGATGGGCCGGATTTCCTGCGCGCCTTTCTGGATCACTGGCGACCCGATCTGGCGGTTTGGTCGGAACAGGACCTCTGGCCCGGTGCGGTGCATGATGCGGCGGCGCGGGGGATTCCGCTGGCCTATGTCAATGCCCGGATCGGGGTGGATAGTTTTCGCGCCCGCCGCCGGATGGCGGGGCTTTACCGCGACATGCTGCGCCGGTTCGCGCTCATCGCCGCGCAGGATGACCAGACGGCCAAACATCTGCGCGCGCTTGGTGCCGGGGCGGTGCGGGTGACCGGGTCGCTCAAACCCGCGGCAGAGCCTTTGGGCGTGGACGGCGCGGCGCTTTCGGCGATGCAGGCGCTGCTTGCAGGGCGCAAGATCTGGGTTGCGGCCTCGACCCATGCGCCGGATGAGGCGGTGGTGATCCCCGCCGCGGGCCAGCTTGCGGCAAAGGATGCCGCGCGGCTTTTGGTTCTGGTGCCGCGGGTTCCGGACCGGGCGGAGGAGATCGCGCAGGCGTTGCGCGCGGCGGGCCTGATTGTCGCGCGGCGCAGCACGGGAGAGAGGCCAGAAGCCGGGGTGCAGGTCTATCTGGCCGATACATTCGGGGAACTGGGCCTGTGGTATCGTCTGGCCGACTGCGCCTTTGTCGGCGGGTCTTTCGGCGGCAATGGCGGGCATAACCCGTGGGAGGCGGTCTGCCTTGGCCTGCCTGTGATCTCTGGCCCCGATACGGCGAATTTTGCACAGGATTACAGGACGCTGTGGGACGAAGGCTTGGCGCTGCGGATCGCGGGCGAAGGTGCGGCTGGGGCCTTGGCCGAAGCCGTTTCTCGTGCTGCGGGCGGCGATGTGCGGGCAAGGGCAGAGGCGCTTGTCACCGCCGCACGCGAAGGGATAGCGCCTTTGGCACAGGACGTGGCGGGTTTGATCCGCCGGGGATAGGCACCGCAGGCTTGCGGTGCGACCATGCCTGTCTATGCTGCCCGGTGCCGATGAAGGGAGATCACGCCATGTCCGCTGCCGAGACGCTGTTGACCCTGCCCGCAAGACGGGGCCGCGCCCTGCGCCTTGCCAAGGGAGAGGCGGTGGAGATCATCAATACCCATGGCACGCAGGTGGTGGATACATGGGTCTTTAACGCCGAGGATATGGCGGAATACCTGTCGAACGAACATATGCGCGCCAATCTGGGCAAGCTGTGGCCCGGCAAGGGGGACCCGCTGGTCACCAATCGCCGCCGCGCGATCATGGTGATGGAGGAAGATACCTCGCCCGGTCGGCATGACACGTTGATCGCGGCCTGCGATGTGCATCGCTATGCGATGCTGGGCTGCACCGGCTATCACGACAATTGCACCGATAACCTTTTCGCGGCGCTGCGCGCGATAGGGCTGGAGGGGCGGGACTGCCCCAGCCCTCTGAATTTGTGGATGAATATTCCTGTGGCTGCGGAGGGTGCGACCGCATGGGGGGAGCCTTTGTCGCGCCCCGGGGACCGGGTGGTGCTGCGGGCGGTGATGGACTGCATCGTCGTCCTGTCAGCCTGCCCGCAGGATATGGTGCCGATCAACGGGGCCGATTGCGTGCCGAAAGACGTGCATTTCCGGCACTTGCCCGCATAAGGTGAGGCGTCAGCAGAACCGCTCGACCGAGGCGGCCATGGCATCGTTATAGCGGTCGCCCCAAGCCCAGCCGATGGGCAACACCGCCTCGATCGCAGCGAGGTCCGTCGGGGAAAGCGCGATCTCGGGCGCTCTGGCCCAAGCGGCGAGATGGGCGGCGCTGCGGGTGCCGGGGATGGGGATCAGATGGTCGCCCTGATGCAGGCACCATGCCAGAGCAAGCGCCGGGGGGCTGTATCCCATGCGTGCCGCAAGGTCGCGGAAGGCGAGGATGCGGGCGCGGTTCGCGGGCCAGTTTTCCGGCCAGAAGCGGGGGATTTGGCTGCGAAATGGCCCAAGATCATGGGTTTGCGGGTCCAGCATCGGATCGCCAAAGACACCGCGCGCGAGGGGCGAGAAGGGGATGAAGGCCACGCCCAGTTCGGCGCAGGTCTGGATCAGGCCGAGTTCGGGCAGGCGCGACCAGAGGCTGTATTCGTTCTGGACCGCCGTGACGGGGGTGACGGCATGGGCGCGGCGGAGTGTGGAGGGGGCGATCTCTGACAGGCCCCAGCCGCCGATCTTGCCTTCGCGGATGAGGCCCGCCATCGTCTCGGCCACCTCTTCCACCGGGCGGGATTGTTCGTGGCGGTGGATGTAGAAAAGATCAACCCTTTCAACGCCCAAGCGGCGGAGCGAGCCTTCGAGTTCGGCGCGGAGATAGGCGGCATCATTGCTGACGCTGCGGCCTTCGGCGCTTTGGACGATGCCGGCCTTGGTGGCGATCACGGGGCGATGGGGGCGGGTGGAGAGCCATTTCCCGATAATGTCTTCGGACAGGCCATTCCCGTAGATATTGGCGACATCGAGGAAGGTGATCCCGGATTCCCAGGCGGCATCGAGGCAAAAAAGGCTTTCTTCCCGTGTGGTTGCGCCGAAAAGGCCGCCGAAGGAGAGGCAGCCGAGGCCGAGGGCGGAGACTTGGGGGCCGTGCTGGCCGAGGCGGCGGGAGTTCATGCGTTTTCCTCTTGATCCTTGGTCAGTCGAAAGCGGCGTGGAGCGCCACTTCGACCATGTCGGCGAAGCTTTGTTCGCGCTGGTCTGCGGGCAAGGCTTCGCCCGTAAGGATATGATCTGAAACAGTAAGCACGGCCAGAGCGCGGCAGGAATTGCGCGCGGCGATGGTGTAGAGTTCGGCTGTTTCCATTTCGACCGCGAGGCAGGCGTGGCGGCGGAGTTGGTCGGTCAGGTCTGATCTTTCGTCATAAAATGTGTCGGAGGTGAGGATGCCGCCGACATGGGCCTTGCCCCCCGAGGCCGCATGGGCGCGGGAGAGGAGCGTGAAATCGGCCACGGGGGCGAAGCGGACCTCGCGGAAGAGCGTGGCGGAGGGGCCGGAAATCGTGGAGGCAGCTTGGGCGAGGATGAGGTCGCGGAGGCGAATATGGGGTTGCAAGGCCCCGCAAGAGCCGATGCGGATCAGCGTTCTTGCGCCGAAATCGTGAATGAGTTCATGGGCATAGATGGCCATGGAGGGTTGGCCCATACCCGAGCCGTGGACAGTGACGCGCTTGCCCCGCCATGTGCCGGTATAGCCCAGCATCCCGCGGACTTCGTTCACACATTCCACCCCTTTGAGGAAGGTTTGGGCGACCCAGCGGGCGCGATAGGGGTCGCCGGGCAGGAGCACGGTTTCTGCGATCTGCCCTTTTTGCGCACCGATGTGGAAGGCCATGATTTCCCCCGATTTTCCCTGTCACCTTGCGTACACCCCCCGTACACCCCCTGTACAGACCGTTTTCGGCGGCGGGGCAAGGGGGCGGGGCCTAGACCCGGCGGCGCCGGAGCAGGGCGAGGGCCGTGAGCATGATCCATGTGGCGGTGATGAAGGGCACGCTCATCGTGGGCAGGCCCAAGGGCATGATGAGAGTGGAGCAGGCGATCTGGAAGGGGGGCATCAGGGCCGCGACCGTGAGGGCAATGGCAAAGCTGCGGCGGCTGGTGCCGAGATAGACCGCGCCGAGGGCGAGGGCGGCGAGGACCGCGCTGAAGCCAAAGAGGCCGGTGCGGATCGCCTCGGGCGGGAGGGGGAGCAGCGCGGCGGTGGTGGCGCTGGCCGCGCTGGCGAGGCAGGCGAGGAGGCAGAAGCGGGGCGCGGCGACGAGGAGCGCCAGCGCGATGAGGAGACCGGAGAGCGCGCTGGGCTGGAGATAGGTTTGCGCAAGGCCCGCCAAGCTGGCCTCGATCAGCGGAAGATCGGGAAAGAGGAGGGCGGGCGGAACGGGAACATCGCGCAGCGTGCCCACGGGCGGGCTGCCGCCCGGATCGGGGGCGAAGGCGCGGAAGGCAAGGATCGCGGCCCAACTGCACAGGACGAAGGGCGCGGTGAGTGCGGGGAGCCGCCAGGCGCGGATGCGGTTCAGCGCGAGGAGGAGCGCGGAGGAGAGGCCCGCAGCAAGGAAGGTGAGCGCCCAGACCGCCCAGCCGGGGCCGAGAAAGAGGGGCAGGGCGATGGCGATGAGGCAACCGTTATAGCCGTAAAGCCCGGCGCGCAGATCGCCCCGTTCCGCGCCGAGGGCCTGACCGGTGGCGGTGGCGATGGCGGTGCCAAGGAGGGCCGCGAGCGCCTGAAGCGGGGCGCTGAGGGTAATGGCCAGAAGGCAGAGCAGGCCCGCATAGCTGTTGTTGAGAAAGATCACCTGCCCCACACCGCGACAGGTGGCATCGGCAAAGCCTGCAAGGCGCGGCTGGCCCGCGGCATCGTCGCAGATGAGGCCGGTTTTGCCGAGGCGGGTTCTGCCGAGATGGGCGAGGGCGCGCGGAGGCGTGGCTTTCGGGGGCATGGCCTGATGTTTTCCGCCGCTGCTTTGGCCCCAGCTATAGCCGGGGCTGTGGCGGGGGGCAAAGGGACTTTCGGCTGGCATGGACCTTTGGGGCAGGGCTGCCTAAAACCCCAGGGGGCGTTTCGGAGGAGGCAGGGCATGGCCAAGGGGGCGACATCGCGGGTGGACAGGCTGTTGTCGGCGCTGGGCTATGGGTCGCGCCGGGAGATGGCGCGGCTGGCGGCGGCGGGGGGCATCGTGCTGGATGGGGTGGCCTTGCGCGATGTGACGGGGCGGATCGCCCTGACCCCGGATCTGCCCGCGCGGATGGTGGTGATGGGGGCGCCGCTGGACCCTTTGCCGGGGCTTGTGATCCTGATGCACAAGCCCTTGGGCGTGACCTGTTCGCATAAGGAGGAGGGGCCGCTGGTCTATGACCTGTTGCCCCGGCGCTGGCGGGGGCGCGATCCGATGATTTCGACGGTGGGGCGGTTGGACAAGCAGACCTCGGGCCTGTTGCTTTTGACCGATGACGGCGATCTGCTGCATCGGGTGATCAGCCCGAAGGTGGCCCTGCCCAAGACCTATCGCGCGGTGCTGGCGCGGCCGTTGCGGGGCGAGGAGGGGGCGGTCTTTGCCTCTGGCCAGATGATACTTGAGGGGGAGGCGAAGCCCTTGGCCCCGGCGGTGCTGGAGGTGGTGTCGGAGCGTGAGGCGCTGCTGACGGTGACGGAGGGGCGCTATCATCAGGTGCGGCGGATGTTTGCGGCGGTGGGCAACCATGTGGAGGCGCTGCACCGGGAGCGCCTTGGCGGGTTGCGCTTGCCCGAGGGGATGGAGCCTGGGGCGTGGCGGCTGTTGGAGGCGGCGGAGATCGGGACGATTTTCGCCGAAGGGTGAGGCGGGGGCGGCGGTCAGTCGAGGGGTTGGAAGCCGTAGCGGGTGAAATGGTCCTTGGCCGCGGGGGAGGAGAGGGCGTCGAGGAAGGCGCGGTCGGCGGCATCTGCGGCGGTGGTGAGCAGGGCAGCGGGATAGGTGATGGGGGGGTGGCTTTCGGCGGGGAAGGTGGCGACCACGGTGACATTGTCGCCCACGGCGGCGTCGGTCGCATAGGTGATGCCGAAGGGCGCCTCGCCCGTGGCGACGAGCATGAGCGCGGCGCGGACATTTTCGGATTGCGCGACGAGGGGTTCGACGCTGGACCACAGGCCGAGGCTCTCGAGCGCGGCTTTGCCATATTGGCCTGCGGGTACGGCATCGACCATGGCCATGGACAATTTGCCATCGCCGAGTTCGGCGGCAAGATCGAGGTTCGGGCCGAGGGGGAGCGGGGGAGCCGCTTTGCCGTGGGCGATGAGGACGAGGCTGTTGCCGAGGAGATCGCTGCGGGTGCCTTCGACGATCAGGCCCGCTTTCTCGACTTCGTCCATCCAATTGACTGCGGCGGAGAGGAAGAGATCGGCGGGGGCGCCTTGGAGGATCTGTTTGGCCAGCGCGTTGGAGCCCGCATAGCTGATGAGGACCCTGTGGCCGGTGGTGGCCTGAAAGTCAGCGGCGATGGCGTCGAGCGCGTCTTTCAAAGAGGCGGCGGCGAAGACGACGACCTCTTCGGCCTGGGCTGGGGCTGTGAGGGTGAGGGCGGAGGTGAGGGCGAGGGTGAGGCGGCGCGGCATGGGACCTCCTTTCGATATGTATGGAAGAACATATCAGGGGGGAGGTGGGGGGAGGCAAGCGTTATTTTTCCTTGGGGATATCGGTTTCATCTGCCCGGCGGAGCATGGATTCGAGGGCTTGGAGGCTGGGGGCGGCAGCGGTTTGGGTGGTTTCCAGAATGTCGTGATAGAGCGCGAGGACGCGCTGGCCGGTTTCGGTGAGCTGTGCGCCGCCGCCGCCGGGGCCGCCGCGGGTGCTGAGGATCAGGGGGGCGCGGAAGGCGGTGTTCATGTCCTCGACCAGCATCCAGGCGCGCTTGTAGCTCATGCCCATTTGGCGGCCTGCGGCGGCGATGGAGCCGGTTTGCTGTATTTTGTGCAGCAGTTCCACCTTTCCCGGTCCGATCATGGCATCGGGAAAGAGGATGCGGAGGCGCAGGGTCGTCATGCGGGGCCACTTTCATGAGGAGCCCAAGTATTGTTCGTATCGGACGTGATGTGGCAAGGGGGGCTCTCGCGGCTGGGAACGCTGAAAGATGCGTAATCCGCGCCGGGACCCGTGCCGGATCATTCAGAAGTGATCGCCGTAAGGTTGACCTCTGGGCGGCGGTGCGGCTTCTGACAGGCCACGGATTCGAAGGAAGTCTCATGCTCACCCGGCGTCATTTCATCATCACCTCTGCTGCGTTCTTTTCGCCTGCTTTGCCGGTGGAGGCGCAGTCTGCGCAATGGGATGCTTGGGATGCGATGGTGACGCCGCCGAATTTCGATCCGGCCACCTCGAATCCTTGGGGGTTGCACCCGCGGCTGTTGCCGACCCGGGTGGAGGTAAAGAGCGGCCTTCGCCCCGGTGATATCCATGTGGATGCGATTGCGCGCTATCTGTACCACATTCAGTCCGATGGCACGGCGATGCGTTATGGTGTGGCGATTGGACGGGCGGGGCTGTACGAGCCGGGCTTCTTTACCATCCGCCGCAAGGCGAAATGGCCGCGTTGGACGCCCACCGCCAATATGATCGCGAATGAGCCGGAGCTTTATGCGCAATTCGCAGGCGGGATGCCGCCCGGGCCTGAGAATGCCTTGGGGTCGCGGGCGCTGTATCTTTACGTGGGCAACCGCGACAGCCTCTTGCGCATTCATGGCACGCCCTTGCCGCGATCCGTTGGCTGGCGGGCCAGTTCGGGCTGTGTGCGCATGGTGATGGCGCATATCAACGTGCTTTATGAGCAGGTTGAGGTGGGGGCTTCGGCTTTTCTGTATCCGGCGGAAGAAAGCCTGACGGCGCGGAGCTGACCGGGCTTAGCCAAGCTGCGCACAGATTGGGCGACCATCGGGCGTGCGCAGCGGCAGGAGCGTCGTTTCGACCTGACCGACATGCTGATACCAGTAACAATTATCCTCGGGCTTCAGCCGGGCGGTGGTGAGGTCTTGCCACGGGGCTGCCAGCGCGACGACGCTTTCGGGCAGGGGCGGAAACTCGGGGCGTGTCGGATCGGTCGGGGTGGTGGTCACGCAGCCCGCGACGAGCAGAGGCAGGAGCGGAAGAAGGGCGGCGGTGCGGATCATGGCGTGACCTGAGATGCAAGGGACGATGGATATCCGGGGGCGCCTGAGGCGCGGCTGAGGGGCAAAGGCCCGTGGTT
>JALOTC010000026.1 GCA_025458085.1 Cypionkella sp.
CTGGATTGGCTGGACGAGGCGCAGTTGGACCGGGTGGGGTGTTTTCAATATGAAAACGTGGCAGGCGCGCGGTCGAATGACCTGCCCGACCATGTGCCCGATGAGGTGAAGGAAGAGCGCTGGCATCGGTTCATGGAAAAGGCGCAGGCGATTTCCGAGGCGAAACTGGCGGCCAAGGTGGGCCAGCGGCTGGAAGTTATTGTGGATAAGGTCGATGCCGAAGGCGCAACCTGCCGGACCAAGGCCGATGCGCCGGAAATCGACGGGCATCTGTATATTGACGAGGATTTTGAAAGCCTTGCGCCCGGCGACATCGTCTCTGTGACCGTGGATGAGGCGGGGGAATACGACCTTTGGGGGCAGCTTGACCGCTAGGATTTGTGGTTGGGCTGAATCTTGACGCTATTCAATCCCTGCAATGCCGATTAGACAGAACAGATGATTCACGTGTTTCGGGGCGGGATACGGATGCGCCGTTTGTTCGTTTGCTGCGTTCTGGCGGCTGCTGGCCTGGGCGTTGCGGGCTGTTCTACACCGCGTGGCGCGGCGATGGAGCAAGAGATCGTTCGTGGCGCAGGCCGCGAGGATGCAAGCTTTCAGGTTGTGGCGGTATCGCGCGACACTGTCGAGATGTTGAACCACTGGCCGGTGACGGGGTGGTCTGGGTCTTATCGCTGGATCGGGAATGACCGGGGGCCACAGAGCCCGATCATCCGGCCCGGCGACTCGATCAGCCTCACCATCTGGGATTCGCAGCAGAATTCGCTGATCACCCCGACCGAGCAGCGTACTGCGAGCATGCCGAATATTCCCGTCTCTCCCGAAGGGACGATCTTTGTGCCCTATATCGGTGAAGTTGAGGTGCGGGGGCTGACGCCATCGCAGGCGCGTGAAAAGATACAGAACGGGCTGTTGCCCGTTGTCCCTGCCGCGCAGGTGCAGATTTCGGTCGAAATGGGGCGATTCAATTCGGTCGATGTGGTGACCGGGGTGCCGAAGCCCGGCAGCTATCCCTTGGCGGACCGCAACACGACGATCCTGTCGATCATCGCGCAGAGTGGCGGTGTTTCCGATGCGCTGCGCAACCCGCTGGTCCGGTTGATCCGGGGGCGTGAAACCTATGAGATCCGGGCGGAGACGCTTTTTGCCGATGCGAGCCAGAACACCACGCTGGTGGGTGGCGACAAGGTCTTGATCGAGGAGGACCGGCGGTTCTTTACCTCGCTTGGCGCATCGGGGCGTGAGGAACTGGTCTATTTCGACCGGGACCGCGTTTCGGCACTTGAGGCGCTCTCGCTGATCGGGGGGCTGGCCGATACGCGGGCCAATCCGCGCGGCGTGCTGATCCTGCGCGATTTCCCGAAAACCGCGCTGCGGAGCGATGGAATGGGGCCAGAGAAGGAACGGGTTGTCTTTGCGCTGGACCTGACGAATGCGGATGGGCTGTTTGCCGCGCGGGTGTTCAACATCAACCCCGGCGACACGATCTATGTGACGGAATCCACGGTGGTGGCGGCACAGTCGATCTTTGGCCTTGTGGGCACGGTCTTTGGCCTGCGCAACGAGGTTGAGAACTAAGACCTTTTCCGACCAAGCGCGCCACCGGGCAGAACCGCCCGGGGCGCGGCATCGGGTGCGGCGTCAGAGGATGAAATCTGTAGCGGAAAGCGCGCTTGCCCCGACAACCGTGAAGGATAGGTCTGCCACACGATCGCCATTCACATCGGCCGAGACGACGAATGTATTCGTTCCCGCCGCCTGCCAGCGGAGTTCGCCCGCCTGACCGGAGAGGGCACCCGTGCCGCGGGCGGTGAAGGCCTGATTGCCGGACAGGGCCGTGTTTGCATCGATGGCGGAAAGGTCGATCCGATCTTGGCCGCGCTGGAAATCGGTGATGCGATCAACGCCCGCGCTGGATGGCCTGCTGTCAGCAACCGAGAGAAAGACGAATGTATCTGCCCCAAGGCCACCGGTCATGGTGTCACGCCCGCCACCGCCGGTGAGCCGGTCATTGCCCGCGCCGCCGGTGAGCTGGTTGTTGCCGCCGTTGCCGGTGAGCCGGTCGTTGAAGTTTGACCCGATCAGGTTTTCGATGTTGAGCAGTGTATCCGTGCCGGCCCCCCCCGTATTCTGGGCCGCCGTCGTGGCGAGGCTGACGGTCACCGCCGCAGTTGCTGTGGCATAGCTCGCGGTGTCGATCCCGGCACCGCCATCCAGACGGTCATTACCCGCGCCGCCGGTGAGCTGGTTGTTGCCGCCGTTGCCGGTGAGCCTGTCGTTGAAACTTGACCCGATCAGGTTTTCCATCAGCAGCAAGGTATCCGTGCCCGCGCCGCCTGTATCTTGGGCCGCTGTCGTGGCAAGGCTGACGTTCACGCCGCTGGCGGCGCCGGCATAGCTGGCCGTATCCGTTCCGGTGCCACCGTCCAGACGGTCATTGTCTGGCCCGCCGAGGAGCGTATCATTCCCATCGCTGCCATAGAGCGTGTCATTGCCCCGGCCGCCATCCATCGAATCGTTGCCCGCGCGGCCCTCGAGCCGGTTGTTGCCAGCATTTCCAGTGATCCGATCCGAGCCGCTGCCCCCGATCGCATTTTCGATGACCGTGCCAAGGGCAATAACGAGATTGCCGCTGAAGCCCGCGACGCTGGACACGCTGCCTTCGCGAAGATCGATGGTTTGGTTTTCCCGGCGTGTCCTGAAATCAAAGGTGTCGGTGCCCGAGGTATCGGCGATGGTCATCAGGACATTGCCGCCGCGGTAAAAGCTTGAGTCCAGCGGCGCACCGTCGAAGATCATGGCAAAAAGCCGGTCGAGCCAACCGCCGACATTGGAATTCGCGCCGTAAACCGTATTGCCCGCATTGATCGTTGCACTGCCATAGAGGCTGCGCATGGCGGCAATGTCGGCGATCATCGGCGTGACCACGGTGCCGTAAGACGCGCTGGCATAGGGATTGCGCCCGCCCCCCGCGCCGCCAAAATCCCAAGGCGTGAAATAGGACATGATCGTGGTGCGGACGTGATCGTTCCGGAAAAGATGATCTTGGCCAAAGGTGGCATCGCCATCATAGCCGCCCGGATGCGCCAGCCCCAAAGCATGGCCGATTTCGTGCACATAGGTTTCGAAGGAATAACTATCGATCGTGGTTCCAAAGGTCTGAAGCCAGTCAGTGCCGACATTCACAAAGGCGGTCAGGATTTCACCCGTGCTTGCGTTATACTGGCTTGCCCCACCAAAGGCACCGGGCTGCGAGTCGTCGAACATGATCTCGGCATTGCTTGTGGTGACGCGGCGGAAGACATGCCCTGTCACATCAGACCAAGCCTCGAGCGCCCAGAGGGCAAGGCGCTGCCCTGCTGCGGTCAGCCCTTCGATGTTGAAGGTGATTTCGCCCCCCGCCTGTTCGCTATGGCGCAGGACCAAGGGCAGGCCCCAGCCGAATTCCGTCAGCATGGTGACGACCTGAGCCGTCGAGAAGGTGGAGGGATAAGCGTGGAGCGTGTAGGACCCGGTCGTGTTTTCCCAGCCATCAACCCTTAGGTAATGGGTGCCCGTTGTTTGCGCAGTAAAGCGGAACGCCGGGAAGAAGTTCCCATCCGCCTCGTTCACATCATCCGCGAAAACCAGCCGCGCGCCGTTTGGTGCCAAGAGGGCAAGCTGCGGATCGCGCAGGCCGGCGGTGGCCCCACGGCCTGTGACAAAGAAGGTATATTCCTGCCCTGCGACAAGGTTGATGGCGATGACATCCGTGTCACTGCCCGAAGAGATTGTGCCGTTGAACTTTTGCCCCGGCTGGATCACCGGATTGCCACCGATGGTGGCGCGTGCGTCCCCCGACTCGGTCACCGTTGCGTTTTGCACCGTGCTGCTTGTGCTGGTGGCGGTCGTCGTCTTTGTCGCGGTGGTGAGCAAGGGAAAGGTGAGGCCCCGTGAGAGCGCGTTCAATGCCATGACGGTTCCACCTCTGGAAGTTGCACGATCCAGTATACGACACGGACGGCAAAAGAGTTAAAGCCCGATTTATCGTGCAGCGATTAGTCGTGCGCAAGAGCAGGCGGGATATCAGCAATCAAACCATCGAAAAGCGGCAACAGGAAGGCACTGTCGATCTGTTTTCCGATGATCGCAGCACCCCGCCATTCGCCCGGCTGGCCATGCAGGACCAGTCGCGCCTCGACCGCGCGCGCGGAGATCTGGCGCAGATCAAGCTGGAGGTCAGGCGTGCCGTCGGAGGATGGCGCAGCGAGCCTGATGCCGGGAAAGGCAAGGGCCAACCGGTCCTGAAAGACGGTGCAGAGGTCGTGGGCCGAAGGGCTTTTGGTGGAGACCTGCTCCATGTGGCACACGAAGGTCCAGTCGGTCGGCTCTGCCATGCTGCGGGCTCCTGCGGTCAGTGCGGCGAGGATGGTGACGGCACAAAGAAGCGTGGTGCCGGGGACGGCGCGCAGGAAGAGGCGCGCAAGGGGCAGAGGCTTTGGCCTGTGTTCTGGCGCGGACATGCTGCCTCCCTTTGTTGGGTGGAGGATACCGCAGGCGAAGCGGCGCGGCCAAGGGGCATCTGCCCATCAACCAAAGACCAGCCCGCCATCGACGATGAGGTTCTGCCCGGTCACCGCCCGCGCCCATGGCGAGGCGAAGAAGAGGGCGGCATCGGCCATTTCCTCGGGCGTGGTGACGCGGCCCAAGGGGGTTTGGCTGGCCACGATGTCGAACACCGCCTCGGGCGTGGCGGCGCTGGCATCGGTGGTGCGCAAAAGCCCGCCCGAGACCATGTTGACTGTGACGCCAAGGGGGCCGAGTTCCTTGGCCGCCGTGCGGGTAAAGGCCAGAAGCGCGCCTTTGGCGGCGGTGTAGTCGTGGTAGGGGACGACCGGGTTTTGCACCAGATTGGTGCCGATGGTGACGATGCGGCCAAAGCCTTGGGCCGCGAAATGGGGGCGCAGTGCTTGCAGGCAGGTGAGCGCACCACCCACCGCCGTTTCCGTCTGGCGCGCGATTTCGGCCCATGTCAGGCGGTCCAGCGGCGCGCGGGCCTCGCCGTTGAAGGAGAAGTCGGCAAGCGCGTTGTGGATCAGCACATCCGGCGGGCCAAGGCGTTCGGTGATCTGGGCCACCATCTGCGCCACGGCCTTGGCATCGGTCACATCTGCGCCGAAGGCCGCCGTGCGGGGGCCGAGGGTCTGGGCCAAGGCTTCGGCCCCGGCGCGGCTGTGGCGGTAGTTGAGGGCCACGCGCGCCCCTTCGCGGGCGAAGGCGCGGGCGATGGCGGCACCAAGGCCACGGCCTGCGCCGGTGACAAGAACGGTAAGGTCGGACAGCGGGCGGGTCATGGGTTCGGCTCCTTGAAAAAGGCGTGGAAATGGTGGGTCGGGCCGTGGCCCTGGCCCACGGTCAGCGCATCGGCATGGGCGATGGCGGCGGCGACATAGGCCTTGGCCTTGGCGGCGGCGGTGGCCAGCGGCAGGCCGTGGCCGAGGAAGGTGGCGAGGGCGGCAGAAAGGGTGCATCCGGTGCCATGGGTCTTGCGCGTGGCATGGCGCGGGCCAGGCAGCCAGATGTGGCCCTCTGCCGTGGTCAGCAGATCGGGGCAGTCGTCCTCCGGCAGATGCCCACCCTTGAGCAGCACCGCCCCCGGCCCGAGGGCGAGGAGCGCGCGGGCCTGCGCCTCCATCTCGGCCATGCTTTGCGCCTCTCGCCCTTCCAAGAGGTCTGCCGCTTCGGGCAGGTTCGGGGTGATGAGGGTGGCGCGGGGGAGGAAGGCGCGCAGGGCCGCGACGGCCTCGGCCAGAAGCAGGCGGTCGCCGCCTTTGGCGACCATGACGGGGTCAAGGACGATGGGGGCGGCGAGGTCGGCCAATGCCGTGCTGACCGCGCGGATGATGGGGGCGGTGCCGAGCATCCCGATTTTCACCGCATCCACGCGGATATCGGCGCGGATCGTGGCGATTTGCGCGGCCACAAAATCCGGCTCTAGCATCTGCACCGCGCGGACGCCTTGGGTATTTTGCGCGGTGAGTGCGGTAAGCGCCGCCATGGCATAGCCGCCATTGGCGGAGATGGCCTTGATATCGGCCTGCACCCCCGCCCCGCCCGAAGGGTCGGAGCCTGCGATGGAGAGGATATTGGGGATCATGCCGCCCCCCATTCCGCGAGCAAGGCGGCAGTGGCGGCCGTTGGGTCCGGCGCGCGGGTGATGGCAGAGACGACAGCCATGCCCACGGCCCCGGAAGCCTTTACCGCCGCAGCATCGCCCGGTTTGATCCCGCCGATGGCATAGGCGGGCAGGCGGGCAACGGCGATGATACGGGCCAAGCCCTCCATGCCGATGGGGGCGGCATGGTCAGGTTTCGTCGCGGTGGCGCGCACCGGGCCAACACCGATGTAATCGACCCCGGCGGGGATGCGGCGGGCCTGATCCTCGGTTTCGATCGACAGGCCAAGGATCAGGCCGGGGGGCAGGCGACGGCGCAGAGCAGCCGGATCGCCATCGCCCTGCCCGATATGCAGCCCATCGGCGCGGGTTTTCAGCGCAACCTCGGCCCGGTCATTGACGATGAGCTTGGCCCCGAGCGCGCGGAGGTCGGGCAGAAGCCGGGTGACAAGCTGGGCCAGCGCCTCGTCGGTTGCGGCCTTGTCGCGGATCTGGATCAGCGCCGCACCGCCGCGTGCGGCGGCAAGGGCTTGGTCTGCCACGGGCAGCGGCGCGGCGGGGTCGGTGATGACGTAAACTGGCCCCATCATGCGCGGGTGATCCTTGCGCCTTGGGCCAGCTCTGCGGGCGAGAGGCTGTGGAGCGCATCGAGGAAGGCGGGTTGGAAGGCTCCGGGACCGGTGGTGCCTTGGCCAGTGGTGCTTTGCGCCGCGATTTCCCCGGCGAGGCCGTAGTAGGCCATGGCGGCAACGGTGGCAGGCAAGGCGGGTTGACCCACAAGGAAAGCCGCGATCACGCCATTGAGCGAACAGCCCAGCGCCGTGACGCGCGGCATCAGCGCATGGCCATTGCTGATACGATAGGCGGTTGCACCATCGGTCACATAATCGACCGGGCCAGAGACGGCGACGACCGCGCCGGTCCTTTGGGCAAGGTCGCGGGCGGCGGCCTCGGCCGCCTCGACCGGATCGGCGGAATCCGCGCCGCGCCCCTTGGCCCCGATCCCGGCGAGGGCGAGGATTTCCGAGGCATTCCCCCGGATCACCGTCGGGCCAAGCGCCAGCAGCCGCGCGCAGACCGTTTGGCGAAAGGCGGTGGCCCCCACACCGACCGGGTCCAGCACCCAAGGCCGCTGATGGGTAGCCATGACGCGGGCGGCTGCCTCCATCGCTGCGGCCCAGGCCGGGTCCAGCGTGCCGATATTGACGGAAAGCGCCTGTGCCAGCCCTGCGAATTCGGCCACTTCTTCGCGCGCATGGACCATGGCAGGCGAAGCCCCTGCCGCCAGAAGGACATTGGCCATGATGTTCATGGCGACATAATTGGTGATGCAATGCACCAAGGGCGCGGTGGCGCGCATCTGGTGCAGGTGGTCTGCCGGTTTTTCCATCTTATCCTCCCGCCAGCGCGGGAGGCCATGGGAAGGTGCCTGCAAGACAGGCCAGCGAAGGCCAGAGGGGCACCCACCGCGGACTTCCTACGCCAGCATGATCTGGTTCAGGTTCAAAGGGTGCTTCTCAGCCCGGTTGCCCGGACGCCCCTGTCGCGTGCGGGAAAGATCAGAGCAGTGCCTTGTCTTGTCAAGGGTCCGCACATCGTCCCTCTCTGCTTTCTTCATCTGTTCAAAAATATCCTCGGGAGGGGTTCGGGGAGGGCAGACAGCCCTCCCCGAGGGTGCCCCAAGAGCACGCGGCCTCTGCGGGTCTGACCATTTCGTGAAGCGGCGTGAAGGTCCTCGTGGGGCACAGGGCTTGCCGGGCGGGGCCGAGCCGCCATTCTTTGCCGCGACAGAAGGAGCCTTGCATGACCCCGATCGCACGCCGCAGTCTTGTTCTTGGCCTTGGGGCAAGCCTTGCCATCCCCGGCCTGCTCCGCGCGCAGGGCGGGCAGGCTGCCTTGGCTTCTGCGCTGCGTGGGGATGTGCGGGAACTTGATCAGTTGCACAGCATCCTCGTGCAGCGCGGCGATGATCTGGTGATCGAAGAATCCCCGCGCGGGCGGGGATTGGATCGGGCTGCGAACATCAAATCCTGTTCCAAAAGCCTGCTCGCGCTTGTCCTCGGCGCGGCCATCGCGCGGGGGCAGGTGCCGGGTCTTTCCGCGCGGCTGGCGGATGTGGCCCCCGGCCTTTTGCCAGCCGATGCCACCCAAGGCGCGGGCGATCTGACGCTGGAACATCTGGTCACCCTACGCGGGGGGCTGGAGGGGACCTCTGGCCGCAATTACGGGGCCTGGGTCGCGTCGCGCAACTGGGTTTCCTATGCGCTGCGTCAGCCCCGCATCGCGCCCAATGGTGGGCGGATGATCTATTCCACCGGCACGACCCATGTTCTGGGCGCGGCCTTGGCCTCAGCCACGGGCCAAAGCCTGCGCCAGATGACGCGCGAGTGGATCGGCAGCCCCCTTGGCATCGAGATTCCCGAATGGACGCGCGACCCGCAGGGGTTTTACTTCGGCGGCAATGAAATGGCGCTGACGCCGCGCGCCATGTTGCGCGTGGCGGTGATGCTGCGCGATGGCGGGCGGTTTGAGGGGCAAGAGGTGCTGCCCGAAAGCTGGATCACCGACTCCCGCGTGGCGCGCACTGCCTCGCCTTTTTCGGGGCTTGGCTATGGCTTGGGCTGGTTCCTCAGCGCCTCGGGCTGGGTCATCGCGCGCGGCTATGGCGGGCAGGTCATCGCCGCCCATACCGAGCGCGCCTTGGCCGTCGCGATCACATCGGACCCAACGCGCCCCGCCCGGTCAGAGGGCTATTTCGGCACGCTGATGCGGATGCTGGATGATCGCATCCTTGGCCTCGCCTGAGGTCTGGGCCGCGCCTGGGATCTTGGCCTTGCCCAAAGCCCGGGCGCGGCCCGCCCCTATTCGGCGGGCAAGGCGCGCGCGCCCTGTGCGTGATCCAATTCGCGCAGCAGGCGGGCTTCTTCTTCCGCCTTGGGCGTGGTGAACCGCCCGAGGAGGAGATAGACGACCGGCGTCAGATAGAGGGTGACGAGCGTGGCAAGGCCAAGCCCGCCCACGATCACCCAACCCAAAGCCTCGCGCGCCTCTGCCCCCGGCCCGCTGGACAGGATCAGCGGCACGCCCCCCAGAACGGTCGAGACCATGGTCATCATCACTGGACGCAGGCGGATGACTGCGCCTTCGGTGATCGCCTCGCGCACGGATTTGCCCTGATCGCGCAACTGATTGGCGAATTCGACGATCAGGATGCCGTTCTTGGCCATGATCCCCACCAAGAGCACCAGCCCGATCTGGGAATAGACGTTCAAACTCCCCCCGGTCAGGACCAGCGCAAAGATCGCGCAGGCCAGCCCCAAGGGCACGGTGGACATGACGATGACCGCAGAGACAAAACTTTCAAACTGCGCGGCCAGCACCAGAAAGACGATCAGGATCGCAAAGCCAAAGGTGAGGAGGAGGCCCGACCCGGTTTCGCCCAAAGCCGCCGCTTCGGCCAAAGGCACGATCCGGCTGCCGGGCGACAGCACCTCGGCGGCAATGGCCTGCACCTCCTCCAGCGCGGGGCCAAGCGCCAGCGCAGGCGTCAGCCCCGCCGTGATCGGCACAGACCGCATCTGCGCCTCGCGCCCGAGTTCGGGGGCCACGGCGCGTTCTTCCAGCCGGACAAAGGCAGAGAGCGGCACATTCTCTCCCCGGTCGGACCGCATATAGATGCGTTCCAGATCGGTCGGGTCATTCACCGGATCGGTGGTCGAGATGAGTTGGATATCATGGCTGCGGTCGCCGATGAAAACGGTGCCGACGCGGCGGCCATCCAGCACGGCTTGCAGCGCCTCGCCCAGCCCATCAATCCGGATGCCAAGGTCCGAGGCGCGGGCGCGGTCCACTTCGATGAAAAGCTGGGGCTGGGTCGTGTCATAGCCGAGGCGGACCTGCCCGAAGGCGGGGTTCGCCTCCATCCGCGCGACGAGTGCGGCGGCATCCGCGGCAATCGTGTCATAATCAGAGCCGACGATGGCAAAGGACAGGCCTTGCCCCGCGCCCCGGATGCGCAGGCTGTTGGGCTGGATCGCAAAGGCGCGCACGCCGATCACGCCCGAAAGCGCGCGGTTGATCTGGCCCACGATCTCCTGTTGGCTACGCTCCCGTTCGCCCCAAGGGGCAAGCGTCATCACCATGAAGCCGGAATTGGTGGACCCGCCAAGCCCTGCGATGGCGAAAAGGTTCGTCACCTCTCCCGACTCGACGAGGGGCTGGATCAGGTCCTCGACCTCGCGCATCTTCCCGGCGGTATAGTCGAGCGAGACACCCTGTGGCGCCTCCACCCGCAACAGCGCCACGGCGCGGTCCTCGGGCGGGGTCAGTTCCTGCCGGATCGTGCCCAAGGCCACGACCGCCGCCCCGGCAAAGAGGAGCGAGCCGACAACGACCACCATCGGCAAGGCCAAGGCGCGGGTCAGCGTGGCACGGTAAAAGCCGGAACAGGCCGCGCCAATCCGGGTAAAGGCAGAGGGCTGCGCGGCATCCTGCGGCTTTGGGTCTTTCAGCACACGGCTGGCCAGAACCGGGCAGAGCGTGAGCGCCACGACCGAGGAGAGCAGCACCGCCATGGCCAGCGTAAAGCCGAACTCGCGGAAAAGCCCCCCGGATTCGCCGGGCAGGAAAGACAGCGGAATGAACACGGCGGCAAGCGTTGCGGTGGTGGTGACCACGGCGAAGAATACCTGCTGCGTGCCCAGCACCGCGGCGGCCCGCGCGCCCATCCCTTCGCTGCGGCGGCGCACGATATTTTCCAAGACAACGATCGCATCATCGACGACCATGCCCGTCGCCAGCACAAGCGCCAGAAGCGTCAGGATATTGATGCTGAACCCGGCCAGATAAATCGCGGCCAAGGTGCCGATCAGCGCGACAGGCATCGCCACCACCGGCACAAAAGTCGCGCGCAGGTCTATCAGGAAGGCATAGATCACCGCCACGACGATCAGCGTGGCAAGGATCAGCGTCATCGCCACCTCGTTCAGCGCCCCTGCGATAAAGGTCGCATCATCCGAAGTGACCCGCAGCGTCACATCCTCGGGCAGAAGCGGCTGCAATTCCTCGACCGCGGCGCGCACGGCGGCGGAAATCGCAAGCGTATTCGATTCCGCCGCGCGCAGGATACCAAGGCCCACGCCCGCCTCGCCATTGGCGCGCAGGACGGATTCGCCCAAGGCCGGGCCGAGGCTGACCTGCGCCACATCGCCAAGCCGGACGCCATTGCCCAGATCAATCGCCTCGAACTGATCGGGGGAGTTGATGGCGGCAGTTGTGCGCACGACCAGCGTCTGCCGTTCCGAAGCCAGCGATCCGGCCGGCGCGTCAAAGGACACATCCGCCACCGCTTGGCGCAGATCGGCCAAGGACAGGCCCCGGGCCGCAAGCTGACGCAGGTCAATGTCGATGCGGAACACTTCCTCGCGGTTCCCGAATACCTGAAGGTCAGCCACCCCTTCGACCGACAGCAGGCGGTCTTCGACCAGATCTTCGGCCAGTCGCGTCAACTCTTCCTGACTGCGGCGCGGTGAGGTCAGCGAAAGGCGCATCACCGCCTCGGCATTGGCATCGGCCTTCACGATGCGGGGGGCCTCCACATCATCGGGCAGGGCGTTCGAGACACGCGCGATGGCATCGCGCATATCGGTCGCGGCCACATCCAGATCGGTGGAGGTGGAGAATTCCACAGTGACCCGGCTGCGCCCGAAGCGGGAACTGGAGGAGATGTCAGAGACACCCGCCACCCGGCCTGCTGCACCTTCCAGAACCGATGTGACCTCGCGGTCCACCGTTTCCGGGGCGGCACCCGGGTAATCGGCCGTGACCGTGATGACGGGGCGGTCCACCTCGGGCAATTCGCGGATTTCGCCGCCCAGAAAGCCCGCGATCCCGGCAATCAGGATCAGCGCGTTCAGAACAAAGGCCAAGATCGGACGGCGGATGAACAGCGCCGTGCCCGACAGATGCGCGTTGCGGTCGATGCGGGTGGACATGCGCGCCCCCGTCAGAGGCTGGCCGCGCCCTGCGGCGCGGTGGCGGTGGCATCTTGGCCCTGTACGCGGACCGGCGCGCCGGGCCGCACGGATTGCACGCCCTCCACCACGACCAGATCGCCGGGGGCGAAATCGGCGGCCACCAAGACCTCGGTTTCTGACCGTTGCAAGATGCGCACGGGCAGACGCTGGGCAGCACCTTCGCGCACCACCCAAACAAAAGCCCCTTCGCGGTTCCACTGCACCGAAAGCGGGTCAACCGTGGCGGCGGGTTCGCCGGGCAGGTCGATGGAAATGGCAAAGGACATGCCCGCGCGCAGACGATCCTCGGCATTATCAAGCCGGGCCTGCACACGCAGCGTCCGGCTCGTTGGGTCCACCCGGTTGTCAATCGCACTGATCGTGCCGGCAATGGCGGGAAAGCCGCCCGCCAAAGCCTCTGCCATCACGGAATCGCCGGGGGCGATGCGCCCCACCATGCGTTCGGGCAGGCGGAAATCAACAAGCAGCACCGACCGATCATCGATCCGCGCGATTTCGGTGGAGGCGGTCAGTTGACTGCCCACTTCGGCGTTCAGAATCCCGATCCAGCCCGAGACAGGCGCGCGGATCAGCCGTTGCGACAGATCGAATTCCGCCTGCCGCAGTTCCAGTTCCGCCTTGCGAACCGCCAGTTCCGCCTCGCGCAGTTGCACCGCCGTGCTTGCCCCTGACCCTTGCAACTGGCGCAAACGTTCCAGGTTCGCGGTCGCATCATCCAGCACCAGACGCGCGCGGTCGAGCGCGATTTCCTCTGCCTCCGGATCAAGGCGCATCAGGATATCCCCCGCCTGCACCGTCTGCCCGGATTGGACGAGAAGCTCCGACACCCGGCCCGGCGTTTCTGCGGTGACGGTGACGGAATGGATTGCTTGGCCATCGCCGATGGCGGTGACGCGGTCGGCCATCCGCCCTTCCCCCGGCGCGCGGGCGATCACGGCAGGTACCTGCCCACCGGGGCCACCTGCACCGGGGCCGCCGCCGCCCGGCCCCCGCGCGGCGGGGCCACCGCCCGCACCGGGCGTTTGCCCATCAGACGCCGCAGGGGTCAGCCCCACCATATCCAGCACCGGGCCAAGGCCAAAAGCACGCAGCCTTTCATTGGCCGCAGGCACGAAAGCGGCGGCAAGAAAAGCTGCCCCAACAAGAAGGGCAAGACTCAGCAGCGATTGCTTCCAGATCGGCATGGGGGTCCTTTCGGCTTGCCGCGGCGGATCAGGCTGCACAAAGTGACGCGCAGGACGCGAAGCGCAACCTTTTGTTTGCGCACCCTTGTACACGATCCTGTGCAATCTGCGCCCCTCACCCGTCAAGACAAGTCAAAAGGGCCAAGCCCGCCGATGGTGATGGAAAGCGTTGATCCGGGACAAAGCGCGCATTAGACATTTTGTCGACAAATTGTGTCCTATGAAGGTGATGACATGACCGAAAGCGCCGATGAATTCGGGGCAGAGCGTAAACGCGGCTCTGGCGTACGGTTGGTCTATGAAATGTTGCGGGACGAAATCCTGACACTGGCCCTGCCGCCGGGGCGCCCGATCGACGAGGTGAACCTTGCCGAACGCTTTGGCATGTCGCGCACCCCGATCCGCGAGGCGCTGGTGCGGTTGGCGGGGGAGGGGCTGGTGGAAACCCTGCCCAACCGGTCGGCTATCGTCGCCAATATCGACTTCATGAAGCTGCACACCTTCTTTGATGCGATCACGCTGATGTATCGCGTGACCACGCGGCTTGCCGCCGAACATCACCGGGCGGAGGATCTAGAGGCGATCCGTGCCCATCAGGCCCGCTATGCACAGGCCGTGGCAGATCAGGACCCCTTGGCCATGATCGCCATCAACCGCGATTTTCACGCGACCATCGCCGAGGCAGGCCGCAACCCCTATTTCACGGCGCTCACCCTGCGGCTACTGGATGAGGGGCGGCGCATCCTGCGGCTCTATTACCAATCCTTCAACGACCGCCTGCCACAGGAATATTCGGACGAGCATGAGGCGATCATCGCTGCCATTGCCGCGCGGGATGTGGCCTTGGCCGACCGGCTGGCCAAGGAACATGCCGATCAGATCGTTCGGCAAATCAAGCACTTCTTTGGGCGTGACCTGCGGCAGGATGTGCCGCTGTAGGCGCTGCGAATTCTTGTCGACAAATAAAATGCAAGAGTTATGATGCCTGTGAGAGTCGGGTGGTTTTGGCATTGCCAGACCTGCCCGCGCCCGATGAACAGGAGTTTGAGATGGACACCGCAATCTTTACCGGGGTGATCCCCGCGCTGATGACCCCGTGCAAGGCGGATCGCAGCCCCGATTTCGACGCGCTGGTGCGCAAGGGGGCAGAGCTGATCGCGGCGGGCATGTCGGCGGTGGTCTATTGCGGGTCGATGGGCGATTGGCCGCTGCTCACGGATGCGCAGCGGATGGAAGGGGTCGAGCGTCTGGTCAAGGCGGGCATTCCGGTCATCGTCGGGACGGGCGCGATCAACACCGCGAGCGCCGTGGCGATTTCCGCCCATGCGCAAAAGGTGGGCGCGGCGGGCCTCATGGTCATTCCCCGCGTCCTGTCGCGCGGCGGCTCGCCCATTGCGCAGCGCAACCATTTCAAGGCGGTTCTGGCGGCAGCCCCCGGCCTGCCTGCGGTGATTTATAACAGCCCCTACTATGGCTTTGAGACGAAGGCTGATCTGTTCTTTGCGCTGCGCGCCGAACATCCGAACCTTGTGGGCTTCAAGGAATTCGGCGGGGCCAAGGCGATGACCTATGCCGCCGAACATATCACCAGCGCAGATGACAGCGTGATCTTGATGGCGGGCGTCGATACCGGGGTTTACCACGGCTATGTCAAATGCGGGGCAACCGGCACGATTACGGGGATCGGCAATGTGATCCCCAAGGAAATCCTGCATTTCGTGGAATTGTCCAAGGCTGCCGCCGGGGGGGACCTTGATGCCCGCACCCGCGCGCAGGAATTGGGCGAGGCGCTGGAGGTGCTGTCGTCTTGGGACGAAGGTTATGACCTCGTGCTTTACTACAAGCACATGATGGTTCTGCAAGGGAACCCGGAATATGCGCTGCATTTCAACCCGACCGACGAGTTGACGCCGAGCCAGCGCGCTTGGGCGGAGAAGCAGTTGACCCAGTTCAAGGCGTGGTATGGTGAGTGGAGCAAGCTGCCCGGCGCGGTGCAGCGCTGCAAAGTCTGATTGCAAAGGTCTGCTGGCCATACCGAAAGCCCCCCGTCTTGGGGGGCTTTTCGCGCTTGGGGCGTCCCGAACCCTGCCCCTTCATCTTGGCAAAAGTACTCTCGGGAGGGGTCCGGGGAGGGCAGACAGCCCTCCCCGGCCTTTGCGGCAAGCTGGGCCGCTAACCTATGCGATGGCGTCCAAACCTTCGGCAAGGAAGCGGTCGAGTTGCGCCATCTCTGCCTCGGTGAGTGTGATGCCTTCGGCGGCGGCTTTGGCGCGGGCGGCGAAGCGGCGTTCGGAAGGCAGGCGCGCGCCTTGGCCCTTGATCGCGTCAAACAACACCTCGGCCCGGGCGAAGGGGTCGCCGGGGCGGCCTGCGGCGAATTTTTCGGGGGAAAGGGCAAGGATCAATTCGCCGTGGAAGGGCGCAAGCGTGGTGGTGCCGAGGAAATCGAGCACTTCGGGGCTGGTCAGGTCGCCGATCATCACGGCGGCGAGCAGCTCGATCATCGTACCGATGGCGGAGCCTTTATGACCGCCGAAGGGGAGCATGGCACCCGCGAGCGCGGCCTCTGGGTCGGTCGTGGGCTGGCCTTGGGCATCCAGCGCCCAGCCTTCGGGCAGTGGCTTGCCCGCGCGGCGGTGGAGTTCGATTTCCCCG
>JALOTC010000027.1 GCA_025458085.1 Cypionkella sp.
CTCTCGATCCGCCGCTGCGCGTTCGAAGCTTGGCGGGAGTTCGCGCGCCTTTTCGCGCCACAGCACCATAAGCCCGGCGAGAAGGATCAGCCCGGTGCCGACCCAGGCCAACAAGTCCGGCCATTCGGCAAAAAATATCCAACCCCAGAACAAGGCCCAGAGGATGTAGCTGTATTCGAAAGGGGCCACAGCATTCGAATCGGCGATCCGATAGGCTTGAGTAAGCAGCGTCAGCCCCAGTGCGGCAATGACCCCGCAACCTGCCATCAGCGCGCCATCGACAAAACCGGGCCAAACCCAGGCGCGCCACAAAAAGCCAAGCGTTGGATGCGCTGCTTCGGCGGCGAATCTGCCATCGCCAAAGGCTACCGCCATCACCAAGGCCCCCGCCAGAAAGACCGCATTGCCCCAAAAGGCCATTGCGGGCGCCGTCTCGCTCCGCCCGAGTTTCCGGGCGAGGATCATGGAGAAACCATAGGACAGACCTGACAGAACCGCCAAAAGGGCGGCCCAGTCAAACAGCGTGCCGCCGGGGCGCAGCATCACGAGGACGCCGCCGAAGCCCACCGTTACCGCCAGCCAGCGCCGCCATCCCACCGCCTCACGCAGCCAAAAATAGGATAGGATGGTGATGAAAAGGGGCGCCGAGAAGTAAAGCGCCACTGTGGTCGCGATGGGAAGGGCGGGCAGGGCAAGGCAATAGCCCGCATAGGCAAAGAACATCACTGCCCCCCGGCCGATCATCGCGGGCATGGCGGGGGTAAACAGGCTGCGCAAGCCGCCATCGCGCAGAGAGAGCAGCGCAAGGATCGGCAGTGCCACCGCCCCGCGAAAGGCCATCACCTGTGACAGGGGATAGCTGTCAGCGACGAGTTTCAGGATCAGGTCTTGGATCGAAAACAGCGCAATGCCGATGCATAGGCACAGAATGCCAAGGGCGCTGTCCTGACGGGCACGGGTATAGGCAGCAGGTGCTGCGGTCATGGTCTGCCCCGTCGTCGATGGTCGTTTGGTCACAGTCAGCCATCGCTGCGCACCGCCCGCACCCTCACGGGCGACATTGGCTTGTCGTCTTTGGGCAGGCGCAAAAGGTAAGGGCCGCACCCATCGGATGCGGCCCCTGTTCTTGCGCTATGCGCAAAATCACTCGTCCGAGGCAGCGCCGCCGATATCGTCGAAGAGTTCGGCGATCTCGAAATCGGCCGCGGCTTCGGCTTCTGCCGCCAGTTCGCGGATCGACTTGCCCGAAGCCTGCAATTCCGCCTCTTCGGGCGAGCGTGCAATGTTCAGGTTCACACGCACCGCGACTTCGGGGTGCAGAACCACCGAAACCTCATGGATGCCCAGATCCTTGATCGGGCGGTCCAGCACGATTTGCGTGCGCGACACGGTGAAGCCCGCCGCCGTGGCCGCATCAGCCGCGTCACGGGTGGTGACAGAGCCATAGAGCGCACCAGCGTCAGAAGCCGACCGGATGATGATGAAGCTTTGGCCTGCCAGCTTTTCAGCAACGGCTTCGGCCTCTTTCTTCGTCTCAAGGTTCTGTGCTTCAAGCTGGGCTTTCTTGGCTTCGAAGCTCTTGATATTGGCTTCGGAAGCGCGGAGCGCCTTGCCCTGCGGCAGCAGGAAGTTACGGGCGTAACCGTCTTTGACGTTCACGACTTCGCCCATCTGGCCAAGCTTGGCCACGCGCTGAAGAAGGATCACTTGCATGTCATCTGCTCCTTACTTGACGGCATAGGGCAGCAGGGCGAGGAAGCGCGCGCGCTTGATGGCTTGCGCCAGTTCACGCTGCTTCTTGGCCGAGACGGCGGTGATACGGGAAGGAACGATCTTGCCGCGCTCAGAGATATAGCGCTGCAGAAGACGCGTGTCCTTGTAGTCGATGGCCGGAGCATTTTCGCCCGAGAAGGGGCAGACCTTGCGGCGGCGGAAGAACGGCTTGTTTGCCATGGTTTGAATTCCTTTTCTTCAGGCCGGATCAGAAGCGGGCAGGACGGGGGCCGCGGTCGGGGCGGGGCCCACGATCGCCGAAACCACCACGGTCGCCGCGATCCCCACGATCGCCGCGCTCATCGCGGTCACCACGCTCACGCTCGTCGCGTTTTTGCATCTGAACCGAGGGGCCCTCGCCATGCCCATCGACGCGCACGGTCAGAACGCGCATCACATCGTCATGCAGGCGCATCAGGCGTTCCATTTCCTGCACGGCAGCGGCGGGCGCGTCCGAACGCAGGAAGGCATAGTGGCCCTTGCGGTTCTTGTTGATCTTGTAGGCCATCGTCTTGACACCCCAGTATTCCGAGGCAACGACTTTGCCGCCATTGTCGGCAAGCACGGTCGAGAAGTGTTCGACAAGGCCCTCGGCCTGCGCGTTGGACAAGTCCTGACGCGAAATGAAGACATGCTCGTAAAGCGGCATGTGCTATCCTTCTTGTTTCGGGCGGCTTCAAAGACCGGGCCAACCTTTCCGCGGCCCAAAGGTCACGAGAGGCATCGCCGGTTCACGAACAGATGCGGAAAGGATGGGGCCTTATACAGGCTTTGCCCAAGGGCGCAAGGGCGTTAACGGGTGAAAGGGCAAGGGAATAAGGGCGAATGTGGGGGGCAAGGCGAGGATCATCCTTCTTCCTTGGCTCAGTGCCCTGTGCGGGTTTGAACAGGTTTTGTTCGATCATCCCGAATTGTGCACAAAACCTCAAGCGCCCACATTTCGCGGGTGCAGCATGGTCATGGTGGCCGTGCCGAAAAAGGACCCTGTGATGACCCGTTTTGCCGCCTTTGCGCTCTCCTCCGCCCTCTTGGCCGCTCCGGCCTTTGCCCAAGCGGAAAAGTATGTGCTGGATGCCAGCCACAGCCAGATCGTTTTTTCCTACAACCACCTTGGTTATTCGACGACTTGGGGCATGTTCTCTGGCTTTGACGGCGAGATCATGTTTGATCAGGCCAACCCCGCCGCGTCGAGCGTGACCGTTTCCTTCCCCGTCCGCACCATGTTGACCGGATGGGAAGGCCGCTTCGAGCATTTCATGTCCCCCGATTTCTTCGGCGCTGCGGAAGACGAGATGGTGACCTTCACCTCTACCGCCATTGAAGTGACTGGTGAGACGACTGCAAAGATCACCGGTGATCTGACGCTGAACGAAGTGACGAAGTCGGTCGTTCTGGATGCAGTGCTCAATCAAGTCGGCGATCACCCGATGGAGAACAAGCCTTGGGCGGGCTTCTCGGCCACCACCACGGTGCTGCGGTCGGATTTCAACCTCGGCCAGTTCGCGCCCTTCGTCTCGGATGAAGTGGCGATCCAGATTTCGATCGAGGCGATGAAGGCCGAGTGATCTGCGCCTGAGCCAAACGAAAAGGCCGCCGGGGTTCCGGCGGCCTTTTTCTTTTTGATGAATAGGTTTGGGCGGCGAAGTTCATTCGCGCAGCGCGGTAAGGTTGACCGCCACATCGACACCAAAGCCCACCGTTGCCTCGTCCCCATAAGAGGTCCCCATCCCGAAATCGCGGCGATCCAGACGAAGGTTGCCGGTCATCTGGGCGCGGTTTCCGTCAATCTGCAAGGTGAAGGGGAGCGCCACGGGCACGTCGACCCCACGCAAGGAAAGCGTGCCTTGGGCGACATAGCCTTCACCTTGGCGAAGAAGATCGGCGGTGAAAATCGCCTGCGGATGGTTGGCTGTGTCAAAGAATTCAGGGCCTTGCGCCTGTGTTGTGACCGAGCCGAGGATGACGCTCGGGGTGGCGATGACAACGCGCACTGTTCCGTGCCGCCCATCGGGGGCGGTTTCGTCAAAGCTGATCTCTGCCTGCCAGTCGCTGAAACTGCCGGTCACGGCTTGGCCCATTTGGCTCACGGTCAGGGCGAGGGTGCCTTCGGCGACGGTCCAGCGGTTTGCGATGCCGGCAGGCGCTTCGGCGCTTGCGGTGGCGGTGACCTCAGCCGTTGGCGCGGTAGCGATCTGGCTGGTTTGGGGCACGAGCAGCCCTGCGATACCTGCGGCTGCGGTGTAAATGAGGACGGCAAAGGCCACGGGCAGCGCCGAAGGCTTTGGGATGCGTGGGGTGGCGGGGGCCGCCTCGCCACGCAACATACGGCGGAGCGTGGCGTCACGGTCCACTACATGATGTTTGAGCGCGCCCAAGATATGCAGGAGAAGGGCTGCGGCCAGCACCTTTGTAAAGACCCAATGCGCGGCGCCTGCGATGGTGCCGAGAAATTCAGATTTCGGAACAAAAGGAAGGTCTTGGCCGAAGGGCCAGAGGATCGGGGCGAAGCCGGTGACGGCGGCGTGGTGGATCCAACCGGAGAGGGGGACGATCACGAGGCTGGCGTAGAGGAGCCAATGGACCAGTTCTGCCGCGCGCAATTCCAGTTTGCGGTCGGGGTGGAGGGGGGCGGGGCGGGGTTGGGTGAAGGCCCAGATGATGCGGAAAAGGGCCACGAAAAACACCGCGACCCCCAAGGTCTTGTGGATGGAGAAAAGCTGCGCCTTGGTGGCGAGGCTTTCGGCGGTGTCATAGGGCCATTGGTTCGCGATCACGCCGAGGGGCAGGCTTGTCAGGATCAGAAGGGCCGTAAGCCAATGAAAAATCCGGGAAATTGACCCAAAGCTGCGGTCTGTGTTGCGCAGGTTGGGGGAGAGGAGGGCGCTGGACATGGAAGCCTCGTTACACAGCGGGAACTTGCCTTCTATGTAGCGTGAAAAGGGGCTGGTCGCATGAGGCGGGGCCGCACAGGGGATGTGCGACGGCGGTGCGGAGGCTGTCACCTTGCGTACACCCCCTGTACACCCCCCGTGCTGACAGCGCGCGGAGGGTGAGGGGAGGGCAGGCAGTGGCAGGCGGGGCAGTGGTAGGCGGGGCGGTGATTGCGCAAGACCCCCGCCCGCGCTATGCGAGAGGCCGAACAGCGACCAGCACAGGACGGAGGGGCCATGACCCGCGCATTCGTATTCCCCGGTCAGGGGGCACAGACCATCGGCATGGGGCGGGCCTTGGCAGAGGCCTATCCGGCGGCGCGGGCGGTGTTTGAGGAAGTGGACGAGGCCCTGGGCGAGAAGCTTTCCGCGCTGATCTGGGAGGGCGAGATCGAGACGCTGACGCTGACGCAAAATGCCCAGCCTGCCTTGATGGCGACCTCGCTGGCCGCTGTGCGCGCGCTGGACTCCGAGGGTGTAGGCATGGCGCAGTGCAGTTTCGTGGCGGGCCACAGCCTTGGCGAATATTCGGCGCTGTGCGCGGCGGGAGCCTTGAGCGTGACGGATGCGGCGCGGCTGTTGCGGATAAGGGGCCGCGCGATGCAGGAGGCGGTGCCGGTGGGTGTGGGGGCCATGGCGGCGATCCTTGGCCTTGATCTGGCGAGCGTGGCCGAGATTGCGGCGGAGGCGGCGGGCGATGAGGTCTGTCAGGCCGCCAATGACAATGATCCGGCGCAGGTGGTGATCTCGGGGCATAAGGCGGCGGTGGAACGTGCGATGGTGCTGGCCAAGGAACGCGGGGCCAAGCGCGCGCTTCCCTTGCCTGTCTCTGCCCCCTTTCATTGCGCGCTGATGCAGCCTGCGGCTGCTGTGATGGCCGAGGCCCTTGCCGCGGTGGTGATTGCCAAGCCCATCTGCCCGGTGGTGGTGAATGTGCGCGCCGAAGCGGTGGAGGAGCCCGACCGGTTCCGCGACCTGCTGATCGCGCAGGTGACGGGATCGGTGCGCTGGCGCGAAAGCGTGGAATGGATGGACCGGGCGGGCGTGACCGATTATTGGGAAGTGGGCGCGGGCAAGGCGCTTTCGGGCATGATCAAGCGGATCGCGGCGGGGGCCACGACGCGCGCTGTGGGCACGCCCGAGGATGTGATGGCGGCCCGCGGGTAAGACCGTGGTGGGTAAGACCGTGGTGGGGGGCTGTCTGCCCCCCGTGCAGGCCCCTGCGGGACCTGCCCCCCCGAGGATATTTGTGAACAGATGAAGCGGCAGGGCCGCCAAGGGAGTGAAAGATGTTCGATCTGACAGGCAAGGCGGCGCTGATTACCGGAGCCTCGGGCGGGATCGGGGCCGAGATTGCGCGGGCCCTGCATGGGGCGGGGGCGACGGTGGCGCTTTCGGGGACCCGGGTTGCGCCTTTGGAGGCGCTGGCGGCCGAACTGGGGGGGCGGGCGCATGTTCTGGCCTGTAACCTGTCGGACCCGGCAGAGGTGGAAGGCTTGGTCAAGCGCGCGACCGAGGCCATGGGGGCGGTTGATGTGCTGGTGAACAATGCGGGGATCACGCGCGATGGTCTGGCCATGCGGATGTCGGACGAGGATTGGCAGGCGGTGATTGATGTGAACCTGACCGCGACCTTTCGCCTGTGCCGGGCCGCGATCCGGGGGATGATGAAGGCGCGTTGGGGGCGGATCGTCAATATCTCTTCGGTCGTGGGGACCACGGGCAATGGAGGGCAGGCGAATTACGCCGCATCCAAGGCCGGGATGGTGGGGATGTCAAAATCCTTGGCCGCGGAAGTGGCGAGCCGGGGGATCACGGTGAACTGTGTGGCACCGGGGTTCATCACCACGGCCATGACCGACAAGCTGAACGACGAGCAAAAGGCGCGGATCCTGACCCAGGTGCCTGCGGGGCGTATGGGGGAAGCGGCGGAGATTGGGGCTGCGGTTCTGTATCTGGCCAGCCCCGAGGCGGGCTATGTGACGGGGGCCACCTTGCATGTGAATGGCGGCATGGCCATGATCTGATCCTTGCGCGCGCGCGGTCGGAGGAAAGCGTTTGCCATGCGGCGTCACGCTTGCTATAGGCGCGCAGCAATTCGCCGGGTATAACCGGTGGCGTCGCGGCCTTCGCGGCGGAATCGCTGCCCCGGAAACGGGGAGGAACAACGGCCGGGGACAGACCCGCAAGGTGAAAGAGGAACTGACATGAGCGACATCGCAGATCGCGTGAAGAAGATCGTCGTCGAGCATCTGGGCGTGGAAGAGGACAAGGTGACCGAAACCGCGTCGTTCATCGACGATCTGGGCGCCGACTCGCTCGACACCGTGGAACTGGTGATGGCTTTCGAAGAAGAATTCGGGATCGAGATTCCCGATGATGCCGCCGAAACGATCCAGACCTTCGGGGATGCGGTGAAGTTCATCTCGGAAGCCGTCTGATCTGTCAGGCCTTTCGGATTTCAGGAAGGGGCGTCCCGCTGGGGCGCCCTTTTCCTTTGGCGGGCCTTTTGGGGGAATGGTTGGGCCATCGATCCGGGGGGGGCGATGGGGGGAAGATGGGGGGCCATCGGGGGCTTCCCAAAAAGAGACCCGGCCTGTGGGGGCCGGGTTGGGACATGCGGGTTGTGCGGCGCAGCGCCTAGAACGGGATTTCATCATCCATGTCGGAGCGGCCACCGCCGCCGCCTGCCGGGGCGCGGTCGCCCCCGCGGGAAGCGCCGCCGCCATAGCCGCCGCCACCGCCCGCGCCGGCACCATAATCATCATAGCCGCGGTCGTCATAGCCGCCGCCTGCGCCGCCGCCCATAGCGCCACCGCCGCCGCCTTCGCCCCGGCCACCCAGAAGGGTGAGCGCACCGGAATAGGGGCGCAGGACGACTTCGGTCGTGTATTTATCCTGGCCCGACTGATCCTGCCATTTGCGGGTTTCGAGTTGGCCTTCAAGATAGACGGTGGAGCCTTTGCGCAGATATTGTTCGGCGATCTTGCCCAAGGCTTCGTTGAAGATGGCGACGGAATGCCATTCGGTGCGTTCCTTGCGTTCGCCGGTGTTACGGTCACGCCAGGTTTCCGAAGTGGCGATGCGCAGGTTCACGACCTTGCCGCCGTTTTGGAAGCTGCGCACCTCTGGGTCGCGGCCCAGATTGCCGATGAGGATGACCTTGTTGACGGACCCTGCCATATGAACGCTCCCTGCCTTGCGGTGCCGGATGATGTGCCGGATGTGGTTAACAAAGCCTATACCCGTGCCGGGCTTGGGCCGCAATCCGGGTATGGGCCGGGGGCCGGTTTGTATGTTGGGGACGTGGGGGGGCGGCTTGGCTCCGAAGGGATGGGGTCATTGAGGCTTGGGCTGGAAATGGGCTGGGAAATCCCTATACTTTGGCGCGCGCATGATTGGCGGGTAGGGTGATGAAGCTTGGTGTCTGCCTTTTGGTTTTGTCTGTTGCCGCGGTTTCGGCCCCTGTCTTTGCCGAAGGGTTGACCCTTTCGGGATCGACGAAGAGCCGGGCGGCTTTGTTTTCCTCGCAGGCCAAGTTGCTGGATGGGCGGCTGTCGCGGCAATATGAGGCATCGGTGCGGTTGACGCCGAAGGGCAAGGCGGTGGAGGGCGTGGCGGAGGCGGTGCCGCGTTACGCGGGGCGTTATCGCGGGGAATATCTGGCCCATGCCAAGGCGGTGGCGCAGCGGCATGGCGTGCCGGAGGATTTGTTCCTGCGGTTGGTGCAGCAGGAATCGGGGTGGAATGCGGCGGCGGTGAGCCACAAGGGGGCGACGGGGCTGGCGCAATTGATGCCGGATACGGCGCGGCTTTTGGGGGTGGATATCCATGACCCGAAGCAGAACCTTGAGGGGGGCGCGCGGTATTTGCGGATGATGTACAACAAGTTCGGGAATTGGCGGCTGGCGCTGGCGGCCTATAACGCGGGGCCGGGGGCGGTGGAGAAGCATGGGGGGATCCCGCCCTATGACGAGACGCAGAATTATGTGCGGGCGATTCTGGGCTGAGGCTTTCGGCCTGAGCGGGGGATGCGGGAAGGGCGCTTTGGGGCGCCCTTTTGCATTGGAAGGCTGCGCTATTCGGCGGCCAGCGTGATGACGGGGGTCATGCGAGCGAGGATATCCTCGGCCAGATGGCATTTGATCTGATGGCCGTTTTCCAGCACGCGCATGGGGGGCAGGGTGGTTTCGCACAAGGCCCCCGGCACATCTGATTTCCAGCGGCAGCGGGTTTGGAAGGGGCAGCCGGGGGGCGGGTTCATCGCGCTGGGGATATCGCCGTCGAGCACGATGCGGCGCTTTTCCACGCGGGTATCGGCGATGGGAACGGCGGAGAGCAGCGCCTCGGTATAGGGGTGGTAGGGAGGGGCAAAGACCTGATCGGTGGTGCCGAGTTCGACGACATGGCCGAGATACATGACCATCACCCGGTCCGAGAGATAGCGGACGATGGAGAGATCATGCGAGATGAAGAGAAGGGTGGTCTTGTTCTTGCGCTGGATATCCATGAGGAGATCGGTCACCGCGGCCTGCACGCTGACATCAAGGGCCGAGACGGGTTCATCGGCCACGACGACCTTGGCCCCGCCCGCGAAGGCCCGCGCGATGCCGACGCGCTGTTTCTGGCCGCCCGAAAGCTGGCGCGGCATCCGGTCGGCGAAGGCGCGGGGGAGTTTCACGAGGTCGAGAAGTTCGAGCATCCGCGCCTCGCGCGCGGCATCATCGGCCCCTTCGCCGAAGATTTCGAGCGCGCGGATGATCTGACGCCCCACGGTCATGGAGGGGTTGAGCGTGTCAAAGGGGTTTTGGAACACCATCTGAAGGCGCCCTACGGTTTCGGCCCCGCGCGCCTGCACGGGCTTTGACTGGATCGCTTCGTTCATCAGGGTGAGATCGCCGGAGGTGGCGGTTTCCAGGCCCAGAAGCACCTTGGCGAGGGTGGATTTGCCACAGCCCGATTCGCCCACGATGGCCAGGGTTTCGCCTTCGCGCGCTTCGAAGGAGAGCGTTTCATTGGCCTTGACCACGCGTTTCGCGCCGCCGCCGAAAGCGCCGGAGGTGACTTCGTAATATTTGCGCAGATCGCTGGCGCGGATCACGACGGGACCGGTTTCGATGGCTTCGGCCTGCACCGCGGCGGCGGGGGGGGCGGCCCAGTCGATTTCGGCCCATCTGAGGCAGCGGGTTTCATGGCGATGGGCATCGGGCACATCGGTCATGGGGATATCGGCGGCGTCGCAGCGCCCGGCTTGGAAATAGGCGCAGCGCGGGCCGAAGTTGCAGCCCTTGGGGCGTTCATGCGGCAGCGGGAAATTGCCGGGGATGGCGACGAGCGGGCGGGTCGTCTTATCCGCGCCGGGCAGGGGGATCGACCGAAAAAGCGCCTGCGTATAGGGGTGGCGCATATGGTCGAACACCTCGGCCACATTGCCGGTTTCCACCGCCTCGCCCGAATACATCACACAGAGCCGGTCGCAGACATCGAGGATCAGGCCGAGGTTGTGGCTGATGAAGAGAAGCGAGGTGCCGTATTTTTCGCCCAGATCCTTGACCAGATCGACGATCCCCGCCTCCACCGTCACATCCAGCGCGGTGGTGGGTTCATCGAGGATGAGGAGCGCGGGCTTGGCCATCAGCGCCATGGCGATGACGATGCGTTGTTGCTGGCCGCCCGAAAGCTGATGCGGATAGGCGTTTAGGATGCGGTCCGGGTCTGGCAGGCGGACATCGGCGACGATCTGGCGGGCAAGGGCCAAAGCCTCGGCTTTGGGCATGTTGCGGTGGATCATCGGCACTTCGGCCAATTGGTCGCCGATCCGCATGGCGGGATTGAGGCTCGCCATCGGCTCTTGATAGATCATCGCGATTTCGCTGCCGCGCAATTTGCGCAACTCTGCCTCGGACATATGGGTGATGTCCTGGCCCTTGAAGCGGATGGCGCCGCCGGTGATGCGGCCATTGCGGCCAAGATCGCGCATGACGGCCAAGGCCACCGTGGATTTGCCGCAGCCGGATTCGCCGACCAGACCCATCGCCTCGCCCGCCATGACGGTGCAGGAGAAATCCATCACGGCGGGGATATCGCGCAGACGGGTGGCGAAGGAGATCGAGAGGTTCTCGATTTCGAGGATCGGCTTGGAGGGGTCCCAGGTTGTCATTGGTCTTTCCCTTGGGCAGCGGCAGAGCGGGGGCGCCGCCCCCGCACCCCCGGAGTATTTGGGCCAAGATGAAGGGGGGGTGGGCGGCGCGTCATGCTTAGTCCCTTAGGCTTTCTTCGCGCAGCGCATCGGCGAGCAGGTTGAGGCCGAGCACAAGGCTCATCAGCGCGATGGCGGGGACGAGGGCGGCATGGGGGTAGATTGCCAGAAGGCGGCGGCCTTCGTTGATGGTGGAGCCCCAGTTCGGGCTTTCGGGCGCGACGCCGAGGCCGAAGAAGCCGAGCGTGCCGAGCAGGATCGTGGTGTAGCCGATGCGCAGGCAGAAATCGACGATGAGGGGGCCGCGCGCATTGGGGAGCACTTCCCAGAGCATGATATACCATGCGCCTTCGCCGCGGGTTTGGGCGGCGGCGACATAGTCGCGGGCCTTGAGGTCCATCACGAGGCCGCGGACGATGCGGAACACGGTGGGGGCGTTCACGAAGACGACCGAGACGAAGACGTTGAGCATGTTGGGCGTCATGCCCCAAAAGCCCAAGGGATCGGCGTTGAAGGCCAGCCCCGACCACGCCCAGAGGCCGAGAGCGAGGGCCACGCCGACATAGAGGTTTCGTTTGCCCGGTGTGGTGAAATAGCGGCTGTTGAGCAGGATGGAGACGAAGATCACCGGGAAGAGGAAGAGCACCCCGGCGAGCGCCATCGGGATGCCGGTGGTGATGATATCGGGCGTGACGAGGAGGTAGAAGAGCAGGATCACCGGGAAGGCCAAGACGAGATTGGCGAGGAAGGAAAGGCCCGTGTCGAGCCTGCCGCCGACATAGCCTGCGGGCAGGCCCAAGGTGATGCCGACCATGAAGGCGATCACGGTGGCGGCGGGGGCGATGGCCAGCACCTCGCGCGCGCCGACGATCATCCGGCTGAACACATCGCGGGCAAGATTGTCGCCGCCGAGGAGGTAGTGGGGATAGGCGCCTTCGGCCGCGCCTGCGACGGGCGTGCCGGGGAGCGCGTTTTTCATGCCCGAAATCTGGCTGAGCGGGTCATGGGTGATGATGAGATCGGCGAAAAGGGCGGAAAAGACCCAGAAGAGTACGATGGCGAGGCCGATCATGCCCACGGGGCTGTCGAAGAGCCGCCCGTAGAGGCCGAGGCGGCGGCGGTAGCGCAGGGAGAGCGCGAAGGTGAGGACAAGCCCGGCCCAGACGGGCCAGAGGCGGAGCGCCATGTGAAAGAGGATGAGGGGCCAGGAGAGTTCGGTCATATCTGCGCCTCAGCCAAGCCGGATGCGGGGGTTGAGGAAAACATAGCCGATGTCGGAGATGAGCTGGGTGACCAGCACGACGAGGACGGCGATGACGGAGCAGCCGAGCAGGAGTTGGATGTCATTGTTGCCGGCGGCTTGTACCAGCGTCCAGCCGAAGCCTTTGTAATTGAAGAGCGTTTCGACGATCACCACGCCGTTCAAGAGCCAGGGGAATTGCAGCATGATGACGGTGAAGGGCGCGATGAGCGCGTTGCGCAGCGCATGGCGCAGGATGATCATCGGGAAGGAGACGCCCTTGAGCCGTGCGGTGCGGATATATTGCTGGGTCATCACCTCGGTCATCGAGGCGCGGGTCATGCGGGCGATATAGCCGATGCCGTAAAGCGCGATGGTCAGGACGGGCAGGCCGAAGTTCCAGAAGGTGATGTCGTCCATCGCGGAGGTGGCGGTGCCTTGGAAGAGCGTGCGGCCTTCGATCCAGCCCCATTCGGCGAGAAGGGGGGAGAGGCCGGCGGTGGCGGAGCCGAGAAGCACGATGAGGATCACGCCCGAGACATATTCCGGCGTGGCGGTGGAGGTGATGGAGAAGGTGGAGAGGGTGCGGTCGAGCCGGGAGCCTTCACGCATCCCCGACAGCACGCCGAGGACGAGGGAGGTCGGGACCATGACCGCCATGACCCAGAACATGAGCCAGCCGGTGAGGCCGAGGGAGCGGGCCAGAACCTCGGACACCGGTTGTTTGAAGACGGTGGATTGGCCCCAGAAGCCTTGAACCACGCCGCAGAAGCGGGGCGGCTCTTCCCCCCTTGGCACGGCGGCGTAGCAGCGGCCCGTCAGGGTGCCATCTTCGGCCTGATGGGTCCAGCCCGGCGCGACGCCCAGCCATTCGCCGTAGCGCACAATCAGGGGACGCGAGAAGCCGTTGGCGTCAAGCCAGCTTGCCACGTCTTCATCCGACATGCGGAAGGACGCCTCGGATTTGGCGAGTTTGTCGAGGCTGGGCGGCAGGTTCGTCATGAAAAAGACGACGAAGGTCAGCGCAAGCGCGGTTAGCGCCATGACGCCCAGCCGCCTCAGGATGAAGGCAAGCATGAAGGGTCCTTTCCCGTGGGGGATTGGCTCGGATCAGGGCAAGGCGGGTGCGGGCCGGGGCCCGCGGGGGAAAGGCGCGCGCGGGAGGGACCGCGCGCGCCGTGCCCGGATCAGGCGTCGATCCACCACTTGTAATGGTGGTGTTCGAAGGTGGCGTGCATTTCGGCCCCTTTCACCTTGGGGTCGAAATTGCGGTAGATCGAGCGCCAGTAGGGCTGGATCAGCACGCCTTCGTCCTGCATGATCTTTTGCAGTTTGGCCATCACCTCGCGCCGGGCATCGGCATCGGAAATGGCGAGTGCCTGCGCCAGAAGCGAGTCGAATTCGGCATTGGAGAAGGCGGCTTCGTTCCATGCCTCGCCCGAGCGATAGGCCACGGCAAGAATCTGGACGCCGAGCGGACGCATGTTCCATTCGGTGGCCGAGAAGCTGTGCTTCGTCCAATCGGCCCAGAAGGTGGAGCCGGGCATCAGCGTGCGCTTGATCTTGATGCCCGCGTCGCGGATTTGCGCGGCGATGGCGTCGCAGGTGGCGGCGTTCCAGCCATCATCGAGCGAGATCAGTTCGAATTCATGGTCGATCATGCCGGCCGCTTCGATCATTTCGCGGGCCTTGGCCGGGTCCACGACCGGGGGCGGCAGTTCGGCATATTCGGGGTGGATCGGGCAGACATGGTGGTTTTCAGCCACCGTGCCGAGGTTGTTGTAGCCCAGTTCCAGAACCACCTTGTTGTCGACCGCCATGGTCAGCGCGCGGCGGACGTTGACATCCTTGTATTCATCATGCGTCTGGTTGTAGCGCACGGCGAGGGTAGAGGCGGTCACGGCCTCTGACGTGCTCCAGCCCAGCGCCTCCATCAGGCCGATGAATTCGCCTTCGGACTGATAGGTCATGTCGATTTCGCCGGAACCCGCGGCGGCGACATGGGTGGCGGGATCGGTGCCGAGGTCGATATATTCGATCCGGTCCAGATAGGGGCCACCATAGACGGAGGTGCCCCACCAGGTGTGGTTCGGGTTTTTCACCAGAACGACCTTGACCCCGATTTCAACGCTTTCGGGCAGATAGGGGCCGGTGCCGGGGGTTTGGGTCGGATCGCCGTTGTCATAGGATTTGTGAACCACCGCCGCCGGATAGTCGGCGAGGTTGGCGATCATCGCGACGTCAGGCGAGGAGAGCGACAGTTTCACCGTCAGCGGGTCAACCACGGTAACGGCGCCTTCGCGCATCTGCTTGGTTTCCGGGTTCGAGAGCGCGCCGACGCGGCCTGCCATCGAATTGCCCTCAACCGTGCCATCGCACCAGCGGGCGAAGTTATGGGCCACATCTTCGGCGGTGAAATCATCCCCGTTGTTCCATTTCACACCGGGGCGGATTTTCATTGTGTATTCGGTGGCGTCGCCGTTGGCTTCCCAGCTTTCCAGAAGCATGCCGCGGATGGAGCCATCATTGTTATATTCCACGAGGTATTCGAGCCAGCCACGGGTGATGTTGGCGATCTGGCTCCAGTCGGCGGTGCGGGGGTCTTTCAGGCCGCGGGTCGCCATTTCCAGCCGCAATGTGCCGCCTGCCTTGGGCGTTTCCTGTGCGGCGGCGGGGGCGGAGAGGCCCAGAAGGCCGTAAGCCGCGGGCGCGGCCACGCCAAGCGCCGTGGCGCGGGTCAGGAATTCGCGGCGGCTCATTTGGCCGGCGCGGACTTCCTCTGCATACATCTTCGCCGCCGGATGCACCTTGGCGCGGGGAAGGGTCATGTCGTTCATTCTCGTCTCCCTGTGAGGCATTGCCTTTGTTGTTCGGTCTGTTGGGTGACCCGTCTTTGGCGACGGCGACACCGGGCTCACCCTGCCATTGCGCATGAGTTTTTCCGGCAGGTCAATGCCGATCCATGACGTTTCGCAGGGAAATTGCGACATGCATCGCCCGATTTGCGACGCCGTTGACCCATGCGAGAGGGGGGCAAGGCGGGGGCGCGATGCCTTGGGCGGTCTGCGGCGAAAGGCGCGGTCAGGCGCCTACTTCGCGGCGGAAGGCGGTGGGCGACCGCCCGGTCAAATGCTGGAAACAGCGGGTGAAATAGGCAGGCGAGGAAAAGCCCAAGGCCGCGCCCACCTGTGCGACGGGCAGGCGCGTTTCGGCCAGAAGGCGGCGCGCTTCGAAGATGCGGCGGTCTTGCAGCACTTCGATGGCCGAGCGACCGCAGGCCTCACGGCAGCAACGTGTCAGATGCGTGGGGGTGACGCCAAGGGCTGCGGCAAATGCGCCGACACCCGTACCTTTGCGGAAATCCTGCTCCAACAGCGCGGTGTAGCGCGCGACGAGGCGCCGGGCGGCATCGGGCTGGGGCTGTTCGGCGGCGGATTTCACCACTTGCCGTTCGAGCCAGACCGAAAGTAGGCCAAGGTAATTCAGCGTTGCACGGTCATGGGCGGGGGTGTCGCTGTCCATCTCGCGCTGGAGATTGTCGAGGATGAGGTTCAATTCCTGTTGGGCATGAACCTCGCGGATGCGCAGATGTTGGGGCGTATCGGGCAAGGCAACGGGGCAATTGCGCCCGAAAAAGACAGCCGTACCAAAAACCTGCGGCCCGACTTCGAAGCCATGCATGACGCCAGGCGGGATAAAGACCGCGTTGTGCGCGGTCGCATGGCCTCCACCCGCCAGCGGCCACCGGCGGCCAAGCGCGGGATCGCCACAAGACGCAGGGGCGAGGGGGGCGTTGGTATATTCATGCGGCGTGGTCCAGATGCATGGGCGAATCATACGCAGGGGAGAGGCTGCAACCCAAGTGGAAAATTGATGTATCCACAAATCTCTGCACAACTTTGTGGAAAACTTTGGGCAAGGCGCGCCGGAAACGGGCCTCCCTTCATCTTGGCACAAATACTCTCGGGAGGGGGCCGGGGAGGGCAGAGATCCGAAAGAGATCAGGGTCGGGCAGACAGCCCTCCCCGGGGGTGATCCAAAGGAGATCCGGGTCCCGGGTTGGGCATGGTACCTGCGCTGGGGGGGCAGGAAGGGACGTTGGTCAGGGCAGGGTAAGCCCGCGCCAGTCCGCCATACGGTTGCGAAACCACGTGCGCTGGCGCTTGGCATATTGGCGGCTGGCGCGTTTGGCGGCCTCTACCGCTTCGGAAAGGGCGATTTCGTCGCGCAGATGG
>JALOTC010000028.1 GCA_025458085.1 Cypionkella sp.
AAGCGCGGCGAAGATTGTTGTCGCAACGCCGACCGTTCTACCGCCTGCCGATGCGATCACCGCTTCCGGCGAAGCCCCCCAGGGTGGGGTCAGCACCAAAGAGATTTCACCGGGACGAGGCGGCGGCAGGGAAACTAGCACCAGGACTGCCTCAAAAACGAGGAGGGCGAACCCCATACCACCCCAAAAGGCAATCTTTGCACATTGCATCACGGGCGACCGTTTCTGAATTGACAGGTACATAAACCCCATCGGCGACGCCCATCGGCACTTTAGGGCCGCAGGGAACATTTTCCGCCCAATACCGCGGGAAAATGAAAATGGCGCCCGAAGGCGCCATTTCCCCAAGACATTCAGCGGAATTCAGTGGCCCAAAATCTGGCTCAGGAAGAGCTTCGTCCTCTCGCTCTTGGGGTTGTTGAAGAATTCCTTCGGTTCGTTCTGTTCGACGATCTGCCCCTGATCCATAAAGATCACGCGGTTTGCCACAGCTTGGGCAAAGCCCATCTCATGGGTCACGCAGAGCATGGTCATGCCCTCTTCAGCCAGTTCGATCATCGTATCCAGCACTTCCTTGATCATTTCCGGGTCAAGGGCACTGGTCGGTTCGTCAAACAGCATGATCCGCGGCTTCATGCACAAGGACCGGGCGATGGCCACGCGCTGCTGCTGCCCGCCGGAAAGCTGACCGGGGTATTTATGCGCCTGTTCCGGGATTTTCACCTTGTGCAGGTAGTGCATCGCCACTTCCTCGGCCTCTTTCTTCGGGGTCTTGCGGACCCAGATCGGGGCAAGTGTCAGGTTTTCCAGAATGGTCAGATGCGGGAACAGGTTGAAGTGCTGGAACACCATTCCGACCTCGGACCGGACCTTGTCGATATTCTTGAGGTCAGAGGTCAGTTCGATCCCATCCACCACGATCTTGCCGGACTGATGTTCTTCCAGCCGGTTGATGCAGCGGATCATCGTGGATTTGCCCGAACCCGAAGGTCCGGCGATGACGATGCGTTCGCCGCGGTTCACCGTCAGGTTGATGTCGCGCAGAACGTGGAATTGGCCATACCACTTGTTCATACTGGTGATGTCGATCGCCACATCATCGCTGATCTTCATGTGGCTGCGGTCGATGTCGCGGGCGATGCCTTCAGACATGGCGTGCTCCTTAACGGTGATCGGTCTTCAGCTTGCGCTCCAGATACATGGAGTAGCGCGACATGCCGAAGCAGATGAAAAAGAAGATGGTGCCGACAAAGATATAGGGTTCCCAATAAACCCCCTTCCAGTCGGTCGAGGCGCGAACGGCATCGGTAATGCCCTTGAGCGGATCCAGAAGGCCCACAAAGACCACCAATGTCGTATCCTTGAACAGGCCGATGAAGGTGGAAACGATGCCGGGGATCGAAATCTTCAGCGCCTGCGGCATGATGATGAGCCGCGTCGCCTTCCAATAATCAAGACCCAGCGAGGCGGCAGCCTCGTACTGGCCCTTGGGCAAGGCCGCCAGACCGCCGCGAATGACCTCGGCGATATAGGCGGCGGCGAACAGCGTCACCATGATGATGACCCGCAGGATGATGTCGAAATCCGTTCCCGGCGGCAGGAAGTAGTTCAGCAAAAGCGAGGCCGTGAACAGCAAGGTGATCAGCGGCACGCCCCGGATGAATTCGATGAAGCCCACCGAAAGCTTGTTCACGATGAACATATCGGACTGCCGCCCCAAGGCCAGCAAGATGCCCAAAGGCAGCGAGAAGGCGATGGCTGTGAAGCCGATGGTGAAGGCAAGCACGAAACCACCAAACTCGCGCGACCGGACCTGCTCGATCGAGGCCGGGATCATGGCCTCCAATGCCAATTCAACCGGTAGCGCAAGAAACAGCCACCAGACAACCGGCACCACGATAGCGGCAATGGTCGCAAGGATCGCGCCGCCGATAGGCAGGATGATCCGCGCCGCCAGATAGCCGATGGGCAAGCCCGCCAAGGCCACGACCGGCACCCAGATCGACCCCCCCCAGAGCAGCCAGAAGCCGATGGCCGGATAGATCAGCGTGAACCACATCATCTTTTTGGGAAGCTGCGGGTAAAGCACGGGGGCCACGGCCACGCACATCAGCGCAAAGGCAAGTACAGGCCGCCAGTACAGATGCGACGGGTAAAAGCCGAAGAGGTATTGGGGCCAGCGTTCCTTGATCACCGCCCAGCAGGCCCCGGTCGCACCGGCACCATAGCGTTCTTCGATGATCTGGCGGCATTCCGTCAGGCTATTGGCATTCCAGACCGACCGCCAGAACCACGGTGCGAATTCCCAGAACAGCAAGGCCACAGCCCCGACACCCAACAGGGTGAGGATCGTGTTCAGCGGCCCGGAAAACAGGTTTTCGCGAAGCCACTTGACCGCGCCTGCCTGCGAGACAGGCGGCGCCATCGGGGGCAGCATCTCGGTGCGGACGAAGGCAGAGGAGTTTGACATCTCAGCGCTCCTTCAGCTTGACGCTGCGGTTATAGACATTCATCACCGCCGAAATCGTAAGGCTGACACATAGATAGGTCAGCATCAGCAGCAGCATCGCCTCCAACCCACGGCCCGTCTGGTTGAGTGTGATCCCCCCCAGCGTGCCACGCACATCCATGTAGCCCACCGCAATGGCCAGCGAGGAGTTTTTCGTCAGGTTGAGATATTGCGAAATCAGCGGCGGAATGATGACCCGAAGCGCCTGCGGAAGGATCACGAGGTTCATCGTGCGATTTGGGCGCAGGCCAAGGGCATAGGCCGCCTCGGTCTGCCCGCGCGAAATGGCATTGATCCCGCCGCGCACGATTTCCGCGATGAACGCGCCGGTATAAAGCGTCAGCGCCAGCCACAAGGCCACCAGCGAGTTCGACACCTGCAAACCGCCGGTGAAGTTGAAGCCCCGCAGTTCGGGCACTTCGAAATGCCCGCCCAAAAGGACGAACACCGCGATGATCGGGCCAAATAGCGCCAACAGCGACTGCCACCACGTGGCAGGCCGATCGCCTGTTGCCTCTTGAATACGGTTCGCGCGGGCAATCAGCGCCCGGTTCAGAAAGAACCCGCCGACAATGGCCGCGACGACCAGAGTGAAATCGATACTGATCTGGATGAAGCCAAGGTTCAGCCAGCCCAACGAATTGTCAAATATCACCCAAGGGATCGCGGTGTAGCGGTTGGTAAAGGCCGTGGTGCCAAAGAGGCTCATGGTCGAGGTCGCATCTTCCCCGCGGAAAGCATTGGGCGCGGGCAGAACCTCGGTGAAGATCGCGTAGATCATCAAGATCCAAAGCAGGAGCGGGATATTGCGGAAGATTTCCACATAGACCGTCATCAACCGCCCGACGACCCAGTTGTTCGACAGGCGCAGAACCCCGGCAATCACCCCCAGAACCGTGGCCGCGATACAGCCCAGAAAGGCGATCAGCAGCGTGTTCAGCAGCCCGATCAGCCAAGCCCGCGCATGGGTGGAGTCGTTGGTATATTCGACCAGCGTCTGGTTGATGTCATAGCCTGCCCGCGCGCTCAGGAAGGAGAAATCCACCCCACGGCCCAGCGCGGCCAGATTGCGCAGAAGGTTGTCTATCAACCAAGCCGCGCCCGCCATCACCAACAGAAGCACGACGAACTGAATGGTGATGGAGCGATAGCGCGTATCGTAAATGAGCATCGACAGCCGGAAACCGGCTTTCGGTTCGTCCGTAATCACGGCCATGAAATTTCCCCTGATCTCCGCGCGATGCCGGGCTTTGCCCTTGTTCTCCGGATATGCCTCCGGTCGCTGCGGTACCCTGTTGTTCCGTCAGGAAAGGGCGCGCCCCCAAAGGGACGCGCCCATAATCATCTTAGCGGAAGGGCGGTGCGTAAAGCAGGCCGCCTTGCGTCCACTGTGCGTTCAGACCACGCGCCAGACCGATCGGCGTGGCAGACCCAATGGTCGCCTCGAAGATCTCGCCATAGTTGCCCGAGGCTTTGATGGCGCGCTTGGCCCATTCCTTGTCCAGACCCATCATCGCGCCCAGATCATCCGAGCTGCCCAGAAGGCGCTGGACTTCGGGGTTTTGCGACGAAGTGGCCAGTTCGTCGATATTGGCCGAGGTCACGCCATATTCTTCGGCGGCGATCAGCGCGTTCAGCGTCCAGCGGATGATGTCGCCCCACTGGTTGTCGCCGTGGCGCACTGCCGGGCCAAGCGGTTCCTTGGAGATGATTTCCGGAAGGATGATGTGGTTTTCCGGATCAGCAAAGGCCGCACGGGTCGCGGCAAGGCCGGACGCGTCGGTGGTATAGGCGTCGCAGGCACCAGCGATATACTGCTGTTCCCCTTCGGCGTTGGTTTCCACCGGAACCGCCGTATAGGTCATGTTGTTCGCCTTGAAGTAGTCGGCGAGGTTAAGTTCGGTTGTGGTCCCGGTCTGAATGCAGACGGTCGCGCCATCCAGTTCCTTGGCCGAGGAGACGCCAAGATCCTTGCGGACCATGAAGCCCTGACCGTCATAGTAATTCACGCCGACGAAATCCATTTTCAGGTCGTTGTCGCGCGAATATGTCCAGGTGGAGTTGCGCACGAGGAAGTCGATCTTGCCAGAGGTCAGCTGCTCGAACCGGTCGGCGCTGGTGGTCGGGATATAAACGACTTTCGACGCATCGCCCAGAACGGCGGCGGCAACGGCCTTGCAGACCGCGACGTCAAAGCCCTGCCAGTTGCCATTGGCATCCGGCGCGGCGAAGCCGACGAGGCCGGTGTTCACGCCGCAGTTCAACTCCCCACGTGCCTTGACGGTTTCCAGCGTGGATTGTGCAGCGGCAATCCCGGCGAACAGCGTGGTTGCCGCAAGCGTGCCGAGGAAGACGGATTTTTTCATTGTTACCTCATCCTGAGTGACCGGCCTTGTGACCGGCGTTTTCATTGGACCCCGAACCGATGGCGGCACGAGGACGCAGTCCGTGTGAAAGATATGCTCTCTCAGTGCTGTCCACTTTCGTCCGAAGCGGTTTGAAAGGTCAAGCGGGTCGCGCGTTTTTGGCCAAAATCCATGCCAGACATGGGCTTGCCACGGGCTGAACGCAATTTCGCAAATCCCTGCACGCCTTTTGGGCAGGATTGTTACCCGCACAATCCATAGAATCGGCCTGCATCGCGCAGCGCCTGCCGCTTGGCAGCCTCCAGCACGGCGGCTTCTTCATCTTCGCCCCATTGTTCGGCCTGCCAGTGTTCGTCGATTCGCGACAGATCAAAGGCGGCATCGGGAGGAAGCCTGCCCCGCGCCGTGGCAAGGCCAAGAACAAGCGATCCGGTGATCGCGACAAGATCATGCAGCGCGGCGAGTTCGAAGGGCGTTGCCCGCGCGACTTCCGCCTTTAGACGGGCAAGACTTTCGGGGGGTTGGTCCACATGGATCACGCCCTGCGTCACCCGCAGGGGTGCGCCAAGGCTTTGGGTTGCCCAATCCAGCCATGGCCCCCACCCCGCCTCTTGCCGCGCGACAAGTTCGGCCGGCGCTTCAGCGCGGTAACACAACAGGTCTGATCCGCCATAGCGCGCGACCTCTTCCACCACGGCATCCATCTGAGGGGCCACCTTGTCGATCGCGGAATTGGCCGCGCGGGTGGCGGGCATCGTTTCGGGGCGCAAGATTCCCTCTTGCGCATCCCATTCCGCCGCAATCGCTTGCGCCATCGCCAAGGTCGGCAGCACCAGCAGGGTCTTCGCCGGAGTCCTGACCGGGCGACCATCCAGCCGCACGGTGAACCCGCCGTCACAATGCTCTGCCACAGCCTCTTTCCAGAACCGTTTGGGCGCCCATGCGCTCATTTGAACACCTCGAACGGGTCGGCGGGCACGTCGTCTTCCTTCCAGTCCAGCGCCTTCCATGTCCTGGCCATATGTTCGGGCAGCGGGGCGGTGAAGGTGATCACCTTTTTCGTGATCGGATGCTCGATCGACAGGCTGCGCGCGTGAAGATGCAGCTTACGGCTCAGTTCGCCGCCAATGCCCGCGCCCCAGCCATCGCCCTTATTGTCAGACTCGCCCCCGCCATATTTGCCATCACCCAGGATCGGGTGGCCCAGTTCCGCCATATGGGCACGCAGTTGATGCGTGCGGCCCGTCACCGGCTCCAGCGCCATCCACGACAGACGAGAGCCGAGGAACCACAGCGTGAAGTAATCCGTCTGGGCCCTTTTGGCCTCGGGGAAGTCCTTGGCCTTGGCGGGATGGATGCAGATCATCTTTTCGCCTTCTCCCCCGCGACCATGGCCCGGGGCCTTCATCAGCGCATATTTGATGCTGCCCTGCTTGGGGTTGGGCACACCCGCCACAACCGCCCAATAGATCTTGCGCGCGGCGCGGTGGCGCAACGCTTCGGACAAGGCGCGGGCAACCCTGTCGGTCCGGGCCAACATCAAGACACCCGAAGTATCCTTGTCCAACCGATGCACCAGCTTTGGCCGATCCTTGTAGCCAAACTTCAGCGCCTCGGTCAGCCCGTCAACATGCCGGTCGCCCTGCCCTGATCCCCCCTGCGATGGCAAACCGGGGGGCTTGTTCAGGACGATGATATGTTCATCGCGGAAGATCACAGCGTTCTGGATCATCTTGGCATCGGCCGCGTTCACCCCATCGGGGCGCGGGCGGCTTGGGGCGTCGGCATCGGGCAAAGGCGGCACCCGCACCACCTGCCCCGGCACGATGCGATCCGAGGCCTTGGCTCGCGCGCCATCCACCCGCACCTGCCCGGTCCGGCACATCTTTTCCACCGCGCCCTGCGTTAGATGCGGAAAACGGCGCTTGAACCAGCGATCCAGACGCTGTTCGCCTTCGTCTTCGGAAACGGTCAGAAGCTTGACACCGCTCATGTCAGGGACCTCGCAAGAAATAGGCCCGCCGCAAGCGCGGCAAGCGACAGCAGGACAGATGCCCCGATATAAACCATGGCCATGACCTGATCGCCGCGTTCCCAAAGGGTCCACGCATCAAGCGAAAAAGCCGAAAAGGTCGTGAACCCGCCAAGGATGCCGGTCAAGAGCAGGGGCGACAGATGGGCCAAGCCCTTGCGCGCCAGTGCCACGACCAGCACCCCCATCAGAAAAGAGCCAAGCACATTCACAATAAGCGTGCCAGCAGGAAAACCGGGGCCAAAAATACGAGCGGCCCCGACATTGGTCAGGTGGCGCAGGCTTGCACCGATGGCCCCGCCAAGGGCAACGTGGAAGATGGTCAGGGACATGTCCGGTCTTTGGGCCGCATCACGCCTTTTGTCAATGCAAGGCACAAGCAAGCGGGACGGGAAGCGGCGGTATCGATCTGATCCTTGCGCCCACCAGCAGATGCCAGATCATGCAGGCCCCGATAAAGATCGTATCGGCCCCGCCCCTGCCAGACAAAGCAGCATCGCCGGCATCAGCGACCACACTGTCTGCGTCTTCTCCGCCGGAAATGGGATCTTCACACGCCCTCTCGGCCAAAGCAGCCATCTTTGGATTGGCGCAATATCCCGGCAAACACCCTTTCCAACCGGGCGGGGCCGATCGGTTATTCGGTCGATGCAGATGATTTCAGACCTGATTTCGGCGATGCCCTTTGAACGGATGGCCCACCAAAAACACCGCATGACCGCTGTGCCCGTGCCCCGAGGACCGGGCATTCTTGCGCGCATCGGCCCCTGAGGGAAAATCAGCTCAAGACTGTGCCGCTCGAGACTGAAAGCGCGGCGGACTTTGGATAGCTTTAGCCATTCCGAAAGGTGCTAATCACCGGGCTCATTATGGCGCTTTGCCCGCAGCCTCGCAAAATAGGCCACACGTTTGGCCAATTCTCGCTCGAAACCTCTTTCGCGCGGGCTGTAATAGACGGGGCGGCGCATGCCTTCGGGGAAGTAATCCTGCCCGGAAAAGCCATCTTCGGCATCATGGTCATAGGCATAGCCCGCGCCATAACCCTGATCCTTCATCATCCGCGTGGGCGCGTTCAGGATATGGCGGGGGGGCATCAAGCTGCCGGTTTCGCGCGCAGCGGCCCGCGCCGCCTTGTAGGCGACATAAACCGCATTCGATTTCGGCGCGAGCGCGAGATAGACCACCGCCTGCGCCAGCGCGAGTTCGCCTTCGGGGCTGCCGAGGCGTTCATAGGTTTCCCAAGCATCGATACAAACGGCCTGCGCTTGCGGATCGGCAAGGCCGATATCTTCGACTGCCATGCGTGTGATGCGGCGGGCGAGAAAGCGGGGGTCCTCCCCACCTTCCAGCATCCGCGCGAACCAGTAGAGCGCAGCATCAGGGTCAGAGCCGCGCACTGATTTATGCAGGGCGGAAATCAGGTTGTAATGTTCATCCCCCGCCTTGTCGTAACGCGCGGCGCGACGGGTCAGACGCGTGGCCAAAGCCTCGCGCGATAGCGGCTTGTCCACCTTCCACGCTGCCACCTGTTCGATCAGGTTCAATAGCGCCCGCCCGTCCCCATCTGCCATTTCGGTTAGCGCCTCGCGCGCGTCGCCCGAAAGCGGCAGGGCGCGGCCCAACTCCTTTTCCGCCCGCTGGGCGAGGCGTTCCAGATCGGCAAGGCTCAGGCGTTCCAGAACGATCACCTGCGCGCGGCTGAGCATGGCGGCATTCAACTCAAAGCTTGGGTTTTCCGTCGTGGCCCCGACAAGAAGGATCGTGCCATCTTCCATATGCGGCAGGAAACCGTCCTGCTGTGCCTTGTTGAAACGATGGATCTCATCGACGAAGAGGAGCGTCCCCTGCCCGTTCTGCCGCCTGAGTTTCGCCGCCTCAAACACTTTGCGCAGGTCTGGCACGCCGGTGAAGATCGCGCTGATCTGGACAAAGGCCAGATCGGTTTCCCGCGCCAAAAGCCGGGCGATCGTGGTCTTGCCCACCCCCGGCGGCCCCCAGAGGATAAGCGATGACAGGCTACCGGCCGCAAGCATCGCACCCAAAGGCCCATCCGGCCCAAGCACATGCCCTTGCCCGATCACATCCGCAAGTCTTTGCGGGCGCAGCCGATCTGCCAAGGGCCGTGGGCCTTCGGCGCGCGGGGTATCGGGGGCAGAGTCGAACAGGTCAGCCATGCCGCGACGATAGCCCCGCGCGCTATAAAGAACCAGCCTGACGCTTGACGGCGCCCTCGGGGAGGGCTGTCTGCCCTCCCCGAACCCCTCCCGAGAGTATTTGGGCCAAGATGAAGACAGCGACGAAAGGGGCCTGAGCCTAGAGACGGAAGCGCAGCCGCACCGTCTGACCCTGACGAAGCAGGTCCACCGCCCAGCGGTTCGTCCGTTCACCCGCCGCGCGGGCCACATCGGCAGGCGTGGCAATGGGGCGGCCATTCACGCCAAGGATGATATCACCCGGCTGAAAGCCAAGTCGCGCTGCGAGATCCTCGGTTTGCGTGACCACCACACCTTCGGCTGCTATGGGCAATCCCAGTTCGGCCACGACCGCAGGGTTGATCTGCACGACGGTCAGCCCACGGAAGGCGACGTCATCGGTGATCGTCACAGGGTTGCGCGGTGGGCTATCGGGTGGGGCAATAAGGGTGATCCTTGCCTCGGCCGCGCCGTCCGCGCCTAGAAAACTCACATTGGGTTGCGCCCCTATTCCCAAGGCAGCGAGGCGGAAGATCATTTCCTGCGGCGTATTGGTCGCCGCCCCACCGATCGCGGTGACCACATCGCCCGGTCGCAACCCTGCTTTGGCAAAGGGGCTTTCGGGGTGGATTTCGCTCAGCACCACGCCTTCGGGCCGAGGCAGGCCCAGCGCCTCGGCCAAGGCGGCATCCACCGCCTGCCCGGTGACGCCTGCCCAAGGGCGCAGGAAGCGGCTGTTCCCGGCCTCGGCCTGTGCTACCACCGTGCGCACCAGATTGGCAGGGATGGCAAAGCCGATCCCGTTTGACCCCCCCGAACGGGTCAGGATTGCCGTATTGATCCCCACCAGCCTGCCTTGCAGATCGACCAGCGCGCCGCCCGAATTGCCGGGGTTGATGGCGGCATCCGTCTGGATGAAATAGCCCCGCCCCTCGCCCACCGATGACCGGGCAAGGCCCGAGACGATGCCGGAACTGACAGTCTGGCCCACGCCGAAGGGGTTGCCAATCGCCAGCACCAGATCACCCACCGCCACGGCATCGGAATCGGCCATGGAGAGCGCGGGCAAATCCTCGGCCCCTTCAAGTTGCAGGATAGCGAGGTCCGTTTCCTCATCCCCAAGGATGACACGGGCCGCGAATTCGCGCCGATCGGTCAGCACCACGCGGATCTCCGTCGCCTGCCCGACCACATGATAATTCGACACGACGATCCCGCCCGGAGCTACGATCACGCCTGAGCCGAGTGAATTCTGCACCCTTGGCTGGACCTGCCCGAAATCCTGAAAGAACTGGTCAAAGAATGGGTCCCCGGCAAAGGGGCTGGTGCGTTCAGCAACGATCCGGCTGGCATAGATGTTCACCACGGCGGGTGAGGCAGCCTGCACCACCGGCGCGAAACTGAGGCTAATCTCGGCCCGCGACACGGGCGGGCGCGTTTCCGCCAAGGTGAGAGCCGGCGGCATGAGGACCGCGATGGAAAAGAGGGCGGTCAGGACGGCGGTCGAAATCCGGGGAGCCAAGCTTGGCATCGGCGAACTCCTGTCTGATCAGTTGCCCCTATATGGCACCGGCTGCCCCGGTCGGCAACGAGCGGGATCAGAACAGAATGTCGTCCAGGCTCTCCTCTGCTTCGGCGGATGCCTCGCCAGGCGCCAGATCGGGCAAGCTCGTGCCCTGCGGGCCAGAGACGAAAAGCCGATCATGGATCAGCCGTTCCGCCTGCATCGTATAGGCGCGCCGCAGGCTGTCGAGCTGTAACGCCGCAAGACTGCCCGGTTCGGGGGCAAATTCGGCTGGCGGAAGTGCCGCCTGCGCCGCCCGAAGGCCGGCGAGCGCGGGGGACACCATTTCAAGCCCCTGAAGGAACGCGCCCAGTTCGCGGCCTGCGCGGGCGAGGCCACCGCCGAGCGCTGCGCGAAGGTCCTGCATCGCATCGCGCGCCCGCGCGATCAGATCGGTCGTGCCAGTGATTTCACTTTGCAGGGCCTGTCCGGCAGCGACGACCTCCGCCATGCCAGACGACAGCGCCTTCAGCCCTTCCCCGCCCACGGCTCCGATCATCCCATCCATCCGTGCCAAGGCATCATGCAATCCGGCGGTGATGTCATCGGCTTCGTCTGTCATGATGCGAAGCCATTGGGCTACTTCGCGCAGCGCATTGGCGCGACTGCCAAGTTGGGTACAGATCACGACCGCATTCAGACCGGCGAGCCGGACCTGCTGTGCGATGTGGCGCAGCATGACCTCGCGCGAGACGATATCCTGCACCTTGGCGACCACCCTGTCGGCCTGCTGGCGGAGACAGACCAGAAGCTGGTCCACCTCGGCCAGACGCGCATCGAGTACGCGCGAGCAAACTGCAAGTGCACCGCCCCCTGCATTGGCCTCTCCCCCTTCCAGATAGGCTTCGCGGGCAAGACGAAGAGCTGCGGTAGCCCCACGGTCGAGTTCTTCGAGCGATCCAACCGCCGACCTTGCCTCGGTGCCCACATCTTCTGCGGCGGCGGAAAGCAGGGCTTCGGACAGACCCAGGCGGGCAGCACGCGCTGGATCGGACATCAGATCAGGCAAACCCGAGACGGTTGCCCCCACACGGTCCAGACGCTGACGAAACGCATCGCCCGATTGCAAGGCCAAGATCAGGCGAGCCACTTCGGCCCCGATCAGGGTCATCTCGCTTCCTAGGTTCTGCCCGGCCAGCAGAAGAGCCGGGCGGCGGGCCTGCACGGTATGGGCAGCTCGGGTCAGGCGATCCAACTCTTGCACCACCTGCCCCGCGAGGAGCCGCTGCACCTCATCGGCAACGGGGGCAAAGGCATCCATATCCTGTCGGATGTCCTCCATCGCGGCCTTCACATCGGACAGGATGGTTTCGGCCTCTGCCGACATCTGCGACAGGTTTTCGACAAAGGCGGCAACCTTGGGTTCTGGCGGCGACATCGCATGGCCAATCACCCGGGCGGTTATGGCCAGCGTTGCGATAGTCCGGACCACCCGGTCCAAATCACCGATTTGCCGGTTGGCGCTGCGCGTCGCCTGATCCAGCAGCTGCGCCCTATCGATAAAGGCCGAAAGGGCAGAAGCAAGATCATCGGCCCCCGCGCCAAGGTTTCGGACATGCGCCGCAAAGGTGGCACCGGACTCCGGCCCAAGACCCGCCTCTACCTCTGCAAACAGCCGTTTCATGCGGGCAAGCGCTGTGCTTGCTCCCTGCAATTCTGTCCCACAGGACAGAAAGGCCGCTTCGGTCTGCGCGGCAAGAACTGACAGGTGCCGTGGCAAGCCGGCAGGATCGATCATCGCGGTAAAGCGGATGGGCAGATGGGTCACTGGACACCGTCCTTCCCCGCCATCAGGCGGTGTTTGCGTGCAAAGACCATGACTGCATCGGCAATCTTGGACAGCGGCAGGGCGCGGGACGCGCTGCCCATCTGAAGGGCCTCGCGCGGCATGCCGAAAACGACCGAACTGGCCTCGTCCTGCGCGAGGGTCAGCGCCCCGGCCTCACGCATTTCGCCCAGACACATGGCGCCATCGTCGCCCATCCCGGTCATAATGACCCCCAAGGCATTGGGCCCGGCCGCCAGCGCTGCGGAGCGGAACAAGATATCGACTGAAGGTTTGTGCCGGGTGATCGGCGGGCCATCGACCAGATGGCAGCGATAACCCTTTGGCCCCCGCCGCAAGATCAGATGCCGATCCCCCGGCGCAATAACAGCAAGACCGGGGCGCAGGATCATGTCCTGCTCGGCTTCGACGACATCGATCCGGCACAGGCCGGACAGACGGGTGGCGAAGGGGCCAGTGAACATCTCGGGCATATGCTGGACAATGGCGATGGCGGGCGCATCAGCGGGCAGCGCGGTGAGAACTTCACGCAGCGCCTCTGTCCCCCCGGTCGATGCGCCAAGGCAGACCACAGGCTCCGTTACCGGAATGGTGGGACGGTTCAGCGGGATGGGCAGGACCATGTCAGGCGAGTTCTTCATCATCGGGGCGCGGGCCGCCGCGCGCGCGCCCCCCCGACGCTCTGCGCCTGATCGCGCCGCTGCCTTAACTGCCGCACACAGCCTCAGGCGCGAGGCATCCATGGCAGCCTTGTCCTGACTGCGAGGCTTGGAGAGAACCTCAAATGCCCCCGCTTTGAAGGCCAGATCCGAAAGCTCTGCCCCCTTCATCACATGGGCCGAACAGACGACCACCGGCAGCGGATGCTGCTGCATGATCCGTTTTAGAAAAGCGAGCCCGCTGATCCCCGGCAGATCAAGGTCCAGCACCATCGCATCCGGCACCCCGTGGCGCATCAGATCGGCGGCTTCGCGGGCGCTGCCCACGGCGGCAGTCACCTTCAGCGCCGGGTCACTGTCCAGCATCCGGCGCAGGAATTCGCGCGCGGCGGCGCTGTCGTCCACGATCATCACATTATACAGCGGGACGTCAGAGGGCATAGCTCACGCCCTCCGGAAAATGGAGGGGCGCACCTGCACCAGCATCGGGTGGTCCACCACCATGGATTCCGAATGGCCCACGAAAAGATGCCCACCCGGAGCCAGATGATGCACAATGCGCGAAATGACCCGCGTCTGCGTCTCACGTTCAAAATAGATCAGCACGTTGCGCAGAAAGACAGCGGAAAGGTTACTGTCCACGGGATAGGCGTCATCCATCAGGTTCAGGTACCCAAAGCGCACATGGCGGCGCAATTCGGGCACGATCCGCGCCATTCCCGCCAAGGCCGGATCGCTCGCCTGAAGGAAGTAGCGCCGCCGCAATTCGGGCGGGACGGTTTCAAGCTGCTCGCGCTGGAACACCGCGCGGCTGGCCTTTTCAAGGATACGGGTCGATACATCCGTGCCCAGCACGGCAAAATCATAGGCCAGCCCCCGGCGCAGCCCTTCGGCCAGAACCATGGCGATCGTGTAAGCCTCTGCCCCTTCCGAAGCCGCCGCGCTCCAGAATTTCAGCCGTGGCTTACGTCCGCCTTTGGCCGCAAGGGCGGGCAGGAACGTGTCGGCCATATAGTCGAAATGCTGCACCTCGCGGAAGAAACTGGTCGTATTGGTGGTGATCAGGTCCAAGGCCCGGACCATCTCGGCCGGGTCTGCCGCATCGGTGAAAAGATGGGCGAGGTAATCTTCCGTCCGCGCAAAGCCAAGGTCCGTCACCCGCTTGCGCAGGCGCTGGTGGATCATCGTCACCTTCGCCTCGGTCAGCGTGATGCCGGTCACCGCACGCACATGGGCGCGGAAACGGTCCATCACCGGACTGTTCTGCGTCATGGCGGCCATGGTCTTTGCGTGGATCATCAGATCGCCTCGGCAGGTTGAATTTCGGCCAGACCGGAAAACAGCCGGTCAAGGTCCAGCAGGCTGACCACCTGCCCGTTGCGCCGCCCGATCCCGGCCAGTGTCTTGGCCGACCAGCCCAGCACCCCGCCATCCTCCAGCGTGCCAAGGCTGCCATCGTCCAGACGCGTGACCTCGATCACCCGGTCCGTGCGCAGGCCCAGCGTGAACCGCCCACCCGGAGCCTCCACCCAGACCACGATGAACCGGGTCTGCGGCGTGCTTTCGGCATCGGGCAGGCGCAAAAGCCGCCGCAGATCCGCCACGGGCACATTCTGCCCGCGCAGGTCTGTCACCCCCAGCACGTGATTGGGCGCGCTGGGGAGGGGGGCCAGAGGTTGCAGGTCCAGAATTTCCTGAACCCGGTTCACGGGGACGGCGTAAAGCGCGCCGTCCGCCATGAAGGTCAGCAGATCCTCGCCTTGCATCATGGCCAGTGCCTCAGGCTGCATCGCGGCGCTTGAACCGGGCATCCAGTTCATCCGTATCGGCCCCCAGATCGAAGTCAAAGCCGCCATCCTCGACCTTGCCAATCGCCCGGCGTGCCTTGGAGGCGGGCGGCAGGGCGCGGGGCACGGGCGCATCGCCGATACGTGCGGCACGGGCCGCCGCGCGCGAGCTTGCGACCGCCTCTTCGGCATCGGTCACAAAGAAGCTCATCGCCTCGGAAAGCTGGTCAGCTTGGGCGGAAAGTTCCGCGGCCGTGGCCGAAAGCTCTTCGGAGGCAGAGGTGTTTTCCTGCGTGACCTTATCGAGTTGCAGCATGGAGTTGTTGATCAGCGTGCTGCCTGCCGCCAGTTCCTTGGAGGCCGTGGCGATTTCCGACACAAGCACGGCGGTCCGTTCGATATCGGGCACCAGCGAGGTCAGCATCTCGCCCGCGCCGGTCGCCATCCGCAGGGTGGTCGACGACAGGGACGAAATCTCGGCTGCGGCGGTCTGGCTGCGTTCGGCCAGTTTGCGCACTTCGGCCGCCACGACCGCGAAGCCACGGCCATGTTCGCCCGCCCGCGCGGCCTCTACCGCCGCGTTCAGCGCCAGAAGATCAGTTTGGCGTGCGATTTCCTGCACGATCATGATCCGGTCGGCGATGGTCTGCATGGCACGCACGGCATCTTCGACCGCCTTGCCCGAGGCGCGGGCATCCTCTGCCGATTTCGACGCGATCTGTTCGGTCGTTGCGGCATTGTCAGAGCTGCGCTTGATATTGACCGACATCTGTTCGATGGCCGAGGACACTTCTTCGGTCGAGGCGGCCTGTTCGCTGGCCCCCTGTGCCAGTTCGGTCGAGGTCGACGCCATCTGCGCGCTGCCCGAGGCGACATAGCGGGTCGTGGCGCCGACATTGCCCGCAACTTCGCGCAGACGGTCCACCATTTCGCGCAAGGCATGCAT
>JALOTC010000159.1 GCA_025458085.1 Cypionkella sp.
TGAGGAATGGGAACGTCTGGCCAAGGGCTTGCTGGAATACGAAACCCTGACGGGCGACGAAATCCGCAAGGTCGTCGCGGGCGAGTCGCTGGGCGGCGGCGATGATGCCGACAAGCCGAGCAGCGCGGGCGGCGGCGGGCTTTCCGCCATCGCCGCGATCCCCAAGGCCAAGGCGAAAGCCCCCAAAGGCGGGATGGAGCCGGAGCCTTCGGCTTGACCCCAACGCCTAAACAAGACTGGAACCCCGAAGCCTATGCCAGGTTTCGGGGTTTGCGTTTGCAGCCCGCGCTGGACCTGATGGGGCGTGTCGGACCTCTGCCCTCCGGTTCTGTGGTTGATCTGGGCTGTGGCGATGGCGCGGCAGGGGCGGCGCTGTCGGCCCGCTTTGGCCGCCCCGTTCTGGGCGTGGACCGCAGCCCTGCCATGCTTGATGTGGCCCGCGCCTCTGGTGCCTATCAGGCCCTGACCCAAGCCGATATCGGCACATGGCAGGCCACACAGGCCCCGGCGCTGATCTTTTCGAATGCCACGCTCCATTGGCTACCCGATCACGCGGCCCTTCTGCCCCGCTTGGCGCGAATGCTTACCCCCAAGGGTGTTCTGGCCGTGCAGATGCCCCGCCAATTCGGCGCGCCTTCGCATCGCTTCCTGCGCGATTTCTCGGAATCCATGTTTCCCGACCGCTTCGATTTCATCGGTTGGACCGCGCCGGTTCACACCCCCGCCGAATATTGGGAGATCCTTTCCCCCCTCGGTCAGGTGGAGATCTGGGAGACAGAGTACCTCCAACGCCTGCCCGCCGCCACCGATGCACATCCCGTCCGGCGCTTTACCGAAAGCACCGCGATGCGCCCCTTTCTTGAAAAGCTGAACGAGGTGGAGGCAGAGGCCTTCCTCCGCCGCTATGAGGAATCGCTCGCCGTTGCCTATCCTTTGCGCTCTGATGGCACGGTGCTTTTCCCCTTCCGCCGCCTGTTCCTGACGCTCACGGTTTGACCCATGCCCGCGCTAAAGCCCACGGCCTTTACGGCCCGCATCCTCTGGCTTGGCCTTGTGGCCGACCGCAAAGCTCAATTGGCCTCGCAGCCTGTGGAACGGATGCGGCTTACCTTTGCCGGGCCAGAGGGCGAGGCGCATGGCGGGCTGACCCGGCCCTCCTGTTCGCGCGTTGTGGCGCAATATCCCAAAGGCACCACGATCCGAAACACGCGCCAGCTTTCGATCCTGTCGGCCGAAGAATTGGCCCAAACCGCCGCCGCCATGGGCTTGGCGCGGCTTGACCCTGCCTTGGTGGGGGCCAGCCTCGTGGTCGAAGGCCTGCCCGACCTGACCCATCTGCCGCCCTCCAGCCGCCTGCAAGCCGAAGGGGGGGCGACGTTGGTGGTCGATATGGAAAACCGCGCCTGCCAATTGCCCGCAAAGCCCATTGATGCGGCCCATCCCGGCTTTGGCGCGGCCTATCGCAAGGCGGCCTCCGGTCGGCGGGGTTTGACCGCTTGGGTCGAGGCAGAGGGCGATCTTTGGCTTGGCGCGACGCTCACGCTTCATATTCCCGATCAGCCCATCTGGGCACCTCTGGCGGCGGCACGACAATCCTGATCCAAGATGCGCCCCGCCTTGCGCCGGCAGGTTCCGATCGGAAACAGCGCGCGGCGAAAATCGCGGGGATTGCGTCGGTATTGCCCCTTTGCGACGCTGCTGCCACCGTTATCACAAGATCAAAGCGGCGGCACAACGCCCGGATATGCGCCCAAGGGAGACAGACATGGCCTTCAAGACCGATATCGAGATTGCACGCGAAGCAAAGAAAAAACCGATCATGGAGATCGGGGCCAAGCTTGGCATCCCGGCGGAGCATCTGCTGCCCTATGGCCATGACAAGGCCAAGGTGAGCCAAGACTTTATCAAAAGCCTTGCGGGCAAGCCGGAAGGCAAGCTGATCCTTGTCACCGCCATCAACCCAACCCCTGCGGGCGAAGGCAAGACCACCACCACCGTAGGCCTTGGCGATGGTCTGAACCGCATCGGCAAAAAGGCCGTGATCTGCATCCGCGAAGCCTCGCTCGGCCCGAATTTCGGGATGAAGGGCGGCGCGGCAGGCGGCGGCATGGCGCAGGTCGTCCCGATGGAGGAGATGAACCTCCATTTCACCGGCGATTTCCACGCCATTACCTCGGCCCATAACCTGCTGTCGGCGATGATCGACAACCACATCTATTGGGGCAACAGCCTTGATATCGACGAACGCCGCATCGTCTGGCGCCGCGTGATGGACATGAACGACCGCGCGCTGCGCGATATCGTCGTGTCGCTGGGTGGGGTGGCAAATGGCTTCCCGCGCCAGACCGGGTTTGACATCACGGTGGCCTCCGAAGTCATGGCGATCCTGTGCCTGTCGCGCGATCTGGAGGATCTGCAAAAGCGCCTTGGCGATATCGTTGTGGCCTATACCCGCGACAAGGCCCCGGTCTATTGCCGCGACCTAAAGGCCGATGGCGCGATGACCGTGCTGCTGAAAGATGCGATGCAGCCGAACCTTGTGCAGACCTTGGAAAACAACCCCGCCTTTGTCCATGGCGGCCCGTTTGCCAATATCGCCCATGGCTGCAATTCGGTGATTGCCACCAGCACCGCGCTGAAACTGGGCGAATATGTGGTGACCGAGGCAGGCTTCGGCGCAGACCTTGGGGCAGAAAAATTCTTTGATATCAAATGCCGCAAGGCGGGGCTGAAGCCCGCCGCTGCGGTGATCGTGGCCACTGTGCGCGCGATGAAGATGAATGGCGGCGTGGCCAAGGCCGATCTGGGAACGGAGAATATCGAGGCCGTCCGCAAGGGCTGCCCCAACCTTGGCCGCCATATCGCCAATGTAAAGGGCTTTGGCGTGCCGGTCGTGGTGGCGATCAACCATTTCTACAGCGATACGGATGCCGAAATTCAGGCCGTGAAGGATTACGTTGCCCAGCAGGGGGCAGAGGCGATCCTGTGCCAGCATTGGGCCAAGGGTTCTGCGGGGATCGAAGACCTCGCCCGCAAGGTTGTGGCCCTCGCCGAAGGTGGCACCGCGAATTTCGCGCCGCTTTACCCTGACGAGATGGGCCTGTTCCAAAAGATCGAAACCATCGCCAAGCGTATCTATCACGCGGACGAGGTGATTGCCGACAAATCGGTGCGCGATCAGCTCAAGGCATGGGAGGCCGCAGGCTATGGCCATCTGCCGATCTGCATGGCCAAGACGCAGTATAGCTTTACCACCGATCCGAACCTGCGCGGCGCGCCAACGGGCCATTCCGTGCCCGTGCGCGAAGTGCGGCTTTCGGCGGGCGCAGGCTTCATCGTCGCCATCTGCGGCGAGATCATGACGATGCCGGGCCTGCCCAAGGTGCCCTCGGCCGAAGTCATCCGCCTGAATGACCAAGGTTTCGTCGAAGGTCTGTTCTGAGACGAAACCCCGCGTTGCCCTTTGCGCCCGCGCCCCTTATCTGGGGCGCGAGCCAGAAGGGGAAAAGGATGCGCAAGCCAGCAGATTGCCAAACCATGGCCCATATCCGCGCCGAGATTGACCGGATCGACGAAGAGCTTGTCCGTATCTTCGCCGAACGCGCGGGCTATATCGACCGCGCGGCCGAGATCAAGGCGCAGGTCGATCTGCCCGCCCGGATCGAGGACCGGGTCGAGGAAGTGGTCCGCAACGTCCGCCGCCACGCCCAGACCCACGGCCTGCCGCCCGATCTGGTGGAAAAGCTCTGGCGTCGGCTGATCGATTGGTCCATCGCGCGCGAAGAAAGCCGCCTTGGGCCAGACAGTCTGCGAAAGGGCTAAGGTCATGCATGGCGCGCGGGTGATCTGGAAGGCCGAGGGCGATATCGCCTCTGGCCGCTATTCCCGCGCGCATGAATGGCATTTCGACGGTGGCGCGGTGGTGGCGGCCTCCTCCTCGCCCGCTGTGGTGCCTTTGCCTTTTTCCAACCCCGCCGGGGTCGATCCAGAGGAAGCCTTCGTGGCAAGCCTCGCATCCTGCCACATGCTGTGGTTTCTCGACCTCGCCCGCCGCGCGGGGTTTTTGCCGCTGGCCTATGAGGACCACGCCGAGGGCCGGATGGAGAGGGTGGGCGGGCGCCTGTGGATCACGCTTGTGACCCTGCGTCCGCGCGTGACGTGGGATGCCTCACCCGCGGTCAAGGCCCCCGACCGCAAAACCGAAGCCGCGCTGCACCATGCCGCGCATGAGGACTGTTTCATCGCGAATTCGGTCAGGACCGAGATCGTGATCGATCTGGAAGGAGAGATGGAATGACCGCCAAGGTGATCGACGGCAAGGCCTTTGCTGCCAAATTACGGGGCCAAGTGGCGGCCCATGTCGCGCGGCTGCGCGAAGAACATGGGCTGACCCCCGGCCTTGCCGTTGTGCTGGTGGGCGAAGATCCGGCGAGCCTGCGCCGAGACGTCGGAGGCGGATCTTCTGGCCCTGATCGCCCGGCTGAATGCCGATCCGGCGGTGCATGGCATTTTGGTCCAGCTTCCGCTGCCCAAACATCTGAACGCCGATCTGGTCATCAATGCCATTGACCCGGCCAAGGATGTGGATGGCTTCCACATCTCGAACGTCGGGCTTCTGGGGACGGGGCAGAAGGCCATGGTGCCCTGCACGCCGCTGGGATGCCTGATGATGCTGCGCGACCATCACGGGTCGCTGGCGGGGATGAATGCCGTGGTGGTGGGGCGGTCCAACATCGTGGGCAAGCCGATGGCGCAGCTTTTGCTGGGCGATAGCTGCACGGTCACCATCGCGCATAGCCGGACCAAAGACCTCGCCACCGTGTGCCGGGGGGCCGATATCCTTGTGGCCGCTGTGGGCCGGGCCGAGATGATCACGGGCGACATGGTAAAGCCCGGCGCCACGGTCATCGATGTGGGCATCAACCGTCTCGAACGCGATGGCAAGGCGCGGCTGGTGGGCGATGTGCATTACGCCAGCGCCGCTGCCGTGGCCGGAGCGATCACGCCTGTGCCGGGGGGCGTGGGGCCGATGACGATTGCCTGCCTTCTCGCCAATACCCTCACCGCCTGCTGCCGCCGCCACGGTCTGCCGGAGCCGGAGGGGCTAACGGCCTGAACCTCTCGCCTTGGAACACCCTTGGGGAGGGCTGTCTGCCCTCCCCAAACCCCTCCCGAGGATATTTGAGAACAGATGAAGGAGGCAGGGTGTCTTAGGCCCTGTCCAGCGGCATGGGCAGGGGCCGCACGCTGCCGGGCAGGCAGGCAAGGGCGAGGGCATCGCTGCGCAAAAGCGCGGCAAGCGCCGGGTCATGACACCAAAGACCGCCGGTATAGGCCCCAAAGGCGGGCAGGATCAGCCGATCCGCATCGGCGAGGAAACAGCGGAAGGCTTGGCCCGCAAGCCGCAGTTTTGGGTGGTAATGGCCGGAGACCTCACCCGTGGCCTCCGCCTCGGCACTGTGGCGAAAGGTCAGCGGGCCTTCGCGCCAAAGCGCCAGATGGGTGCCTGCAATATCCATAGGCCCCGCGTCATGGTTGCCCTCGATCCAGACCCACTCCCGCCCGGCCATCAGCCGCACAAGCCACAGATGGTCCGCCTCATCCAGCCCGTCAAGGCTCGCGCGGTCATCGAAACTGTCGCCAAGGCAGAGCACGCGCAAGGCCCCCGTTTCTTCCAAGGCGGCATCAAGCCGTTGCAGCGTGGCCCGCGTCTCATAGGGCGGAAGCAAAGGGCCGCCGCGCCGTGCCATGCGTTCGGATTTCCCCAGATGCAGGTCAGACACGCACAAAAGCCCCCGCGCGGGCCAGAAGAGCGCGCCAGAAGGCAGGCAGTGCAGCGTTTCGCCATGAAAGGTCAGTGCATACATGCGCGACCCTTGCCAAGCCACCTTCCGCTTTGCAAGCCCTCAGGCCAACCCAGCCGCGCGCATCAATCGCTCGGCCGCTTCTTCGGCCAGTCTTTCGCGTCCCTGCCCCTGCACGGGGATGCGCCCCGGTTCAAGGAACAAGGGCGCAGAGAGGGGTGAGAGGCGGGGCAGGCGGCGTAAGTCGATCTGGCCCGAGGTGCGCGCCAGCAACTCTTCGATCCGCCCGAAATCGATCAAGCCGCGCATCGCCTCTTCCTTCGTGATGCGCAGCAAAAGGTGGTCGGGGTCATATTTGCGCAAGGTGTCATAGAGGATATCAGAGGAAAACGTGGCCTGCCGCCCGGTTTTCTGCCGCCCCTGATGGCTGCGTTCGATCAGCCCCGCGATGATGGCAGAGGCGCGGAAGGTCCGCTTCATCAGCGCATTGCCCGCAAGCCATTGGTCCAGACCCGCACGCAAGGCGGCAAGGTCGAACAGGGGGCCTGCATCCAGCACCGGCTCCAGCCCCCAGATCAGGGTGGCGTAATCTGTGGCGACAAAGCCGAGGGGGGCAAGGCCGCGCTCTTCCATCGCCTTGGTCACCAGAAGGCCAAGCGTCTGCTGCGCATTGCGCCCGGCAAAGCCGAAGATGGCCAGATGTTCGCGCCCGTCCTGCGGAAAGCTCTCCAGCAGCAGGCTCCCCGCATCCGGCAGGCGCGACACTTTCCGCTGAAGCGCCAGCCAGTCCGCCGTGGCCTGAGGCAGGTCGGGCCAGGCCTCTTGTTGAAAGATGTCAAGAATCCGTTGCGTCAGCAGGGTAGATGTCGCGAATTTTGTTCCATTAAAGACAGCCACCTTCGGCTCCCGCCCCGGTTGGCGGGTGACTTCCACGGTCAATTCGTTCAGGCCCTCATAGCGCACCACCTCGCCGCCGATCAGGAAGGTATCGCCGGGGCTCAGCGTGGCGGCAAAGCCTTCTTCCACCTCGCCCAAGGGGGTGCCGCCGAACCGCGTGCCAAGGTTCTGGCGGATGATCGCCGCCGCCCGCGGGTCGCGCAGATGCCATTTGCCCCCCGTTTCCTTTAGCCTTTGCCAGCGGTCATAGGCGCGCAGCGCATAGCCGCCGGTGGCCACGAAATCGAGCGCATCATCAAAGCCCGCGCGCGACAGCCCCGCATAGGGGCCTGCGCTGCGCACTTCATGGAACAACTCCACCGCGTCAAAGGGGCCTGCACAGGCGGTGAGCAAGATATGCTGGCAGAGCACATCGCGCGGCCCTGGCCCGCGCGGCTCTCCATCCAGCGCACGGTCGCGCACGGCATCCAGTGCGGCCTTGCATTCCACCACTTCGAACCGATTGGCAGGCACCAACAGCGCCTTGGAGGGCGCGTTATAGCGGTGGTTCGCCCGGCCAATCCGCTGCACCAGCCGTTTCACATTGCGCGGCGCGCCGACCTGAATCACCAGATCCACATCGCCCCAATCGATCCCAAGGTCGAGCGACCCGGTGCAGACCACCGCCCGCAGCCGCCCCTCGGCCATCGCCGCCTCTACCTTCTGGCGGCTT
>JALOTC010000160.1 GCA_025458085.1 Cypionkella sp.
AGGACCTGACTTCCGCGTCGAGGTCGGCCCCGACGGCTACGCCTGGTGGTATATCGACGGGGTCAGCCACGACGGAACCCGCGCGCTTTCGGTAATTGCCTTTATCGGTTCGGTTTTTTCGCCGTGGTATCGGTGGAGCGGCAGGCAGGTACCGCAGGATCATTGCTGCATCAACGTGGCGACCTATGGCCCCGGCGGGCGGTTCACGATGACCGATCGGGGCCGTGCGGCGCTGCGGCAGGAAAAGGACCGCTTCACCGTTGGCCCTTCCTCGCTCCATTGGACGGGGAAGGAGTTGGTGATCGAGGTCAACGAATGGGGTGCGCCGCCCTTGGTCACCCCGGTGCGCGGGCGGATTATTCTGACACCACAGGCGGTTACGGGATCAGAGGTGCTGCTCACCGAAGATGGCCGCCACATCTGGCGCCCCTTTGCGCCGATGGCCGATATTCGGGTGGAGATGAGCCAAGGCCATGCTTGGGAAGGGCATGGCTATTTCGATGCCAACTTCGGCTCGCGTGCCTTGGAGGATGATTTCCGCTTCTGGACATGGGGCAGATTTCCCATGAAAGACAGGGCCTTGTGCTTTTATGACGCGACACGGCGGGATGGGTCTGCGCTGGAACTGGCCGTGGAAATCTCCCCTTCCGGGGACCTCCGCGAAGTGCAGGCTCCGCCCCTGACCCGCTTTCGCCGGTCGCTCTGGCAGGTGCGCCGAGAAACGCGGGCAGATCAAGGGTTTGTGCCGCGACAGCGGCTCAACATGCTGGATGCGCCGTTTTATTCCCGCAGCCTTGTAGAGACGCGGATTGACGGCGAAATCACCACAGGTGTCCACGAAGCCCTTGATCTGACACGCTTTCGCCAGCCCTGGCTGAAACCGATGATCGCGCTCAGGGTGCCGCGCCGGAAGGGGTGGACCTTCCCCGACTGACCCCTTCATCTTGGCCCAAATACTCCGGGGGGTCCGGGGGGCAGCGCCCCCCGGCGGCATCAAGATATCGGGGGCGCAGCCCCCGACCTATGCGAAATCTAGCCCTTCTCCTAGCTCCGGGCGGGGTTGCGCCAGTAGACGGAGCGGTTGAGCGCGGCGGCGATGGTGACCCACACAAGATATGGGGCAAAGAGATAGCCCGCCACGGCGTCGATCTGCCAGAAGGCGACCATGGTGGCCGCCACGGCGAGCCAGAGCATCCCGATGACCACAAGCCCCGCGCCGATCCGCCTTAGCCCGAAAAAGACAGGCGTCCACAAGGTGTTAAGGGCAATCTGCACGGACCAGAGCGCGAGCGCCTGACCGGTTCGCGGGTCGCTTCCCGCAAGCAAGGCCACCCGCATCGCGGCCAAGGACATGGCGATGTAAAGCACCATCCATGCAACGGGGAACATCCAATCCTTGGGGGTCCAGCGGGGTTTTTGGAGGCTTTTATACCATTCCCCCGGCTGAAACATCGCCCCTGTGGCGGCGGCGGCACCGCAGGCGGCGAGATAGGTGAAAAACAGTGCGAAATCCATGGGATGAGCCTCCTGCTGCCGCTATATCTAGGGCGGCGGCGGGCAAAGGCCAAGCGGGGGGCGGGGATGTCACCCTGCGTACACCCCCTGTACACCCCCCGTACAGACGCGGGGCAAGCGCCGTCAGACCGCGCGGCGGTGGGATTCGAGCTGCGCGAGCGCCTCGAACAGGGCCTCGGACCGGCCACGGGACGCGCTGCGGCGGGCGGCGGCATCGACGAGGAAGGCCACCTCGGGCGCGGGGCGGGCATGGATCACGGCAGGCAGCGGCATCACGGCAGAGACGCCCGCGCGCAGACCGGACAGCATGAGCCAGCCGATCTTTTGCCCCTTGGAGGTGCGGGCGCGGCGGGTGATGCTGTCATGGCCCTGACGCGCGACCTGTGCGCCGATCCCGTCATAGATGTGGCGCGCGGCATAGATGCCGGGGCGGCAGGCGAAGGGGAGCGCGGGCACCCCGGCCTCGGCCCGGTCATAGAGTGCGCGGGCGCGGGAGAGGAGCCGCGCGGTCACGCGGCGGATCGCCGGGCTGGGTTCGGGGTTGGCGAGGAAAGCCTCGGCCTCTACCCCCGCCTCGGCCAGCCAATCGAGCGGCAGGAAGAGGCGGCCCGCGCGGGCATCTTCGCCCACATCGCGGGAAATGTTCGTGAGCTGCATGGCAAGGCCAAGGTCGCAGGCGCGGGCCAAGGCGTCAGCCTCGCGCACGCGCATGAGGACGCACATCATCGCCCCCACCGCCGCCGCCACGCGGGCGGAATAGTCGAGCACGCCGGAGAGCGTGTCATAGCGCCGCCCCATCGCATCCCATGCCAGCCCTTCGAGCAGGGCATCGGGCAGCGCGCGGGGCATGTCAAACCCTTCGACCACGGCGGCAAAGGCGCGGTCGGCGGGGGCATCCTTGGGGCGGCCCTGATAGACCAGATCCAGCCTGTCGCGCAGGCGCAGCACGGCATCAGCCTTGTTGGCGGCCCCTTCGGCACATTCATCCACCTCGTCATCGGCCACGCGGCAGAAGGCATAGAGCGCGAGTGCCGGATCGCGCACGGCGGAGGGGAGCAGGCGCGAGGCCGCATGGAAGGAGAGCGATCCGGTGCGGATCATGGCGCGGCAGGCCTCCATATCCTGCGGCGCGATCATCTTGGGCGCGGTCGCTTTGGTCATGGTCATTCGGCGGCCAAGGGCAAGGGCGCGGGGGTCGGCGCACCCGTGGCGCGGGCCGGCGCATCGGGGACGAGTTGGGCCATCACCTCGGCCGTGCCGATGACGCCCGGCACGCCTGCGCCGGGATGGGTGCCTGCGCCCGCGAGCCAAAGGCCGGGGAGTTCTTCGGAGATGTTATGGGGCCGGAACCATGCCGATTGCAGGATGCGCGGTTCGATCGAAAAGCCCGCGCCGAGGGGGGAGAGGTAACGGTCGCGGAAGGTATCGGGCGTGAAGATCAGGCTTTCGGTGATATGGTCGGACAGCCCCGGCAGCAGGCGATCCTCCAGCACCTTGAGCATCTTTTGGCGGTAAGGTTCGGATTCGGTCGCCCAATCGACGCCATTGTCATGGCCCAGATGCGGTACGGGCGAGAGGGCATAGAAGGTATCATCGCCTTCGGGCGCGCAGGAGGGGTCTGTCACGCTGGGGCGGTGGACATAGAGGCTCATATCCTCGGCCAGTTTGCCGCGAATGAAGATATCCTTGATGTGGTCGCGGTAGCGAGGGCCGACGACGATGGAATGGTGGCCCACATCGCGCCAGAGGTTCTTTGTGCCTTTGGTGCCGAAATACCAGACATAAAGGCCCATCGACCAGCGGGCGCGGTCGAGTTTCGCGCGGGTCCAGCGTTTGCGGGGGCTGTTGCGCAGAAGATGGCCGTAGGTATGGCCGGGATCGGCGTTGGAGACAATCACGGGGGCGGAAAGCACCTGCCCATCGCCAAGGCGGACGCCAGAGGCGCGGCCTTCGCTGGTCAGGATTTCATCGACATCGGTGTTGTAGAGGACTTGGCCGCCCTGACCCTCGATCACGCGGGCCATTGCGGCGGCAATCGCCTGCACCCCGCCCATGGCGTAATGGACGCCGAAGGCCTTTTCGAGATGGCTGACGAGGATATACATCGAGGTGACGTGGAACGGGTCGCCCCCGATGAAGAGCGGGTGGAACGACAGCGCGAAGCGCAGATGTTCGTCACGCACGCGGGCGGCGGCATGGCCGTAAACCGAGCGATCCGCGCGCAGCATGGCGAAAGTGGGCAGGACCTTGAGCGTATCCCACAGCTTGTGCATGGGTTTCTTGCCAAGGTCTTCGTAGCCGAACCAGTAGCGGGCCTCGGAGTCTTTGAGGAAGCGGTTATAGCCTGCCACATCGCGGGGCGAGATTCGGGCGACTTCGGCCTGCATGGCGGCATCGTCTTGGCGCGCGGTGAAGGTTTGGCCATCGTTGAAGCGGATTTCGTAGAACGGGTCCATCGGGACGAGGGTTACATCCGCGTCGAAATCGCGCCCGCAGGCGGACCAGAGTTCGCGTAGCCCTTGGGGAACCGTGACGATGGTGGGGCCGAGGTCAAAGCGGTGGCCGCCTTGGGTGATCGAGGAGCCGCGCCCGCCGGGGCGGTCGAGTCGGTCGAGGACCGTCACGCGCCAGCCTTTGGCCCCAAGGCGCATGGCGGCGGCAAGGCCGCCAAGCCCGGCGCCGATGACGATGGCGTGGCTTGGATCGGTCTTGCGCGAGGTCTGGGGGGCGCTGTGGGTCATGGCGGCAACTTTTCTGTCTAGTTCGATTTACAATATGCCGCATTACGGCAGGAAATCCAGTCTTTCCGCTTTCCCTTGTCTGCATAAAATGTCAGACTAACTTGACAGTCGAAAGCAGGAGGATGCGCCATTCCCGTAGCGACTCTCAGCCTTTTCCGGTTGCGCGGCGCGGCTGGTGCTGCGGCGCGAACGGCGGGCTTTGTTCTGGAAGCTGTGTGGGTCCGGCACGGGCGAGGGGTTTACCCCGCGCCCGAACTGGGGCGTTTGGGCGATCATGGCGGTGTGGCCCGATGAGGCGGCGGCGCGGGCGGCGGTGGCGGAAAGCCCGGTCTGGGTGCGGTGGCGCAAGCGGGCGGTGGAGGATTGCACGATTTTCCTCTCGCCCCTGTCGGCGCGGGGGTCTTGGGCGGGGGTGAACCCGTTCTTGCCCGAAGGCGTGCCGGAGGCCCCGCGTGGCCCCTTGGCCGCGCTGACGCGGGCGACGGTGCGGCCTTCGCGCGCGATAAGGTTCTGGAACCGGGTGCCCGATATCTCCTCTGTCATCGGGCGGGACCCGAATGTGGCCTTTAAGATCGGGATCGGGGAAGTGCCGCTGTTGCATCAGGTGACCTTTTCGGTCTGGCCCGATGCGGCGGCGATGGCGGCTTTCGCGCGCGGGAACGGGCCGCATGGGTGCGCCATTCGTGCGGTGCGCGAGGGGAACTGGTTTTCCGAGGAACTTTATGCCCGGTTTTCCGTGCTGGGCGCGGAAGGGAAATGGGGCGGCGGCGATCCGCTGGCGCGCCTCTCTGTCGAAAGGACTGCTGCCTGATGTCTGCCGTTGAACCTATGGCCAAGATCCACCCTCTGCCGGGGCGCGTGGCTGCACGCCAGCCTTTCCCCTTTTCGGCGATCGTGGGCCAAGAGGCGATGAAGCGCGCGATGGTGCTGACCGCCGTTGACCCGGCGATTGGCGGGGTTCTGGTCTTTGGCGACCGGGGGACGGGGAAATCCACCGCCGTGCGCGCCTTAGCCGCACTTCTGCCCGAGATCGAGGCGGTGGAGGGCTGCCCGGTGAATTCCCCCCGGCTGGAGTTCTGCCCGGAGTGGGCGGGGGTGACGGGTGGCCAGATCATCCGCAAGCCCACGCCTGTCGTTGATCTGCCCCTTGGCGTGACCGAGGACCGGGTGGTGGGGGCCTTGGATATCGAGCGCGCGCTGACGCGGGGGGAGAAGGCCTTTGAGCCGGGGTTACTCGCGCGGGCGAACCGGGGGTATCTCGCAATCGGGCGAGAATGTGGTGGAGCGTGAGGGGCTGTCGATCCGGCATCCCGCGCGGTTCGTGCTGGTGGGGTCGGGGAACCCCGAGGAAGGGGAGCTGAGGCCGCAGTTGCTCGATCGCTTCGGCCTGTCGGTGGAGGTGACCAGCCCGCGCGATGTGGAGACGCGGGTGGAGGTGATCTTGCGCCGCGATGCCTATGACAGCGACCACGATGCCTTTATG
>JALOTC010000161.1 GCA_025458085.1 Cypionkella sp.
CACGGTCGCGGAAGCGCCAGAGGCCCCCGAGGCCCCGATGGCGATTTGGGCCGAGGAGGAGGAACCAACGCCCCCTGCCCCGGTGCCCCTGCCCCGGATCGAAGCGCCGCCCCTTGAGGAAGCGCAGGAGGCGATGGCCCCGGTTCATGCAGAACCGCCTGCCCTGCCTGTCTCTGAATACGTGTCTGTGCCAGTGGTTGAGGATGCGATGGCGGCAAGGGGCGATGCGCTGACGCTTGCCGCGCGGCTTCGGGCCACATCTGCGGGGGCGCTTTCGCCCTCTGACCGCGCGACGATCAGCCTTTTGCGCGCAAGGGCAAGGGCGCTGCGCGACCGCTTGGCCGCGCCGTTGCGGCATTTCCAATAGGCGTGGATTTTTGCCATGCCGGGATGCGCTTTACCGCTTGTGCCTCCCGTGAAATCCGCTATCTATCGCGCCGTGTCGGGCCGTAGCGCAGCCTGGTTTAGCGCGTCCGTCTGGGGGGCGGGAGGTCGAGAGTTCGAATCTCTCCGGCCCGACCATCTGAAAACCGCCCGCTTGGCCTTTGGTCTTGCGGGCGTTTTTCTGTTCAAGGGTCCGATGGGAGGACAACGGCAATGACTGGAACCGGTGTTCTTCCCGCGCAGGATTTGCGGCAGTTGATCGAGGCTGGCGCGATTGCTGCCGACCCCGCCATCTTGCCCGCGCAGGTGCAACCCGCGAGCCTTGACCTGCGGTTGGGCAGCGTTGCCTACCGCGTCCGCGCCTCTTTCCTTGCTGGGCATGGGCGGCCTGTGGCAGACCGTCTGGCCGAGTTTGAAATGCACCGGATGGACCTGAGCCAAGGCGCGGTCTTGGAAAAGGGCTGCGTCTATGTGATCCCGCTGATGGAGCGTTTGGCCCTGCCCCATGGGCTTTCTGCGGTGGCCAATGCAAAGAGTTCGACCGGGCGGTTGGATCTGCTGACGCGGCTCATCACCGATGGCGGGACAGAGTTCGACCGCATTCCCGAGGGCTATGACGGCCCGCTTTATGCAGAGGTCTGCCCTCGGTCCTTCAGCGTGCTGGTGCGCGCGGGCCAGAGGCTGAACCAGATCCGCTTTCGCGCGGGCCAAGCGGTGTTGTCGGATGCGGAACTGGCACAGCTTCATGCTGCCGAACCCCTGGTTGATGGCGTGGCGGTTATTTCGGAAGGCTTGGGCTTTTCGGTCGATCTGCGCCCGCGTGAGGGGGATTTGGTAGGCTACCGCGCCAAGCCCCATGCCGGGGTGATCGACCTTGACCGGATCGGGCATTACCCGGCGGCGGAGTATTGGGAGGAAATCCGCACGCGGGACGGGCGCATCATCCTTGATCCGGGCGCTTTCTATATCCTTGTCAGCCAAGAGGCGGTGACGATCCCGCCGGATTATGCCGCCGAAATGGCCCCTTACCTTGCGATGGTGGGGGAATTCCGGGTGCATTATGCAGGCTTTTTCGACCCCGGCTTTGGCCATGCGGCGGCAGGCGGGGCCGGGTCGCGCGGGGTGCTGGAGGTGCGCTGCCACGAGGCGCCCTTCGTTCTGGAACATGGCCAGGTCGTGGGGCGGCTGGTGTACGAACGGATGCGCGCCCGCCCCGATGCGCTTTATGGCGAAAAGATCGCCTCCAACTATCAGGGGCAGGGTCTGAAACTGGCCAAGCAGTTCCGCTAGCTCATTCCAGCCGCGCGGGGAAACCTTCGGCGCGCAGATCGGTGCCGAGCAAATCCTCTAGCAGTTTCGCGATCATGGGTGATTGCGCCTCGCCACCATAGGCGGCGCGGGCGGCGACATAGGTTTGTTCGGTGGCCGAGGCGAGGTCCAGCGGCACGCCGAACTCGCGCCCAAAGCCAAGGGCAAAGCCAAGGTCCTTCAACGCAAGGTCGATGTTGAAGGCAATATCATAAGACCCGTTGAGGATCAGCGCACCTTCGGTTTCATGCACGAAGGAGGTGCCGGAGGAAGCCGCGATGGCATGCCAAGATTGGGCAAGGTCAAGCCCGCCGCGCTTGGCCAACATCAAAGCCTCGGCACAGGCTTTCAGATGGATGAAGGCCAGCATGTTGGTAATGACCTTGATGATCGCCGCACTGCCCAAAGGCCCCATGTGGAAATGGCGGTTCCCTATCGCCTTGAGTGCGGGCATATGCAGATCAAACAGCGCCTTGTCTCCGGCGGCTAGCACGGTGATTTCTCCCCGCGCCGCCAGATGCACCCCGCCCGTGACCGGGCATTCGAGCGTTTCAATACCCTGTTCTGCGGCCAGACTGCCAAGGCGCAGGATATCTTCGCGCGACAGCGTGGAATTCTCGATCCAGGTCGCGCCCCGCTTCATCACGGGCAGGATTTGCGCCAAAACCGCCTCTGAGACCGCAGGCGAGGGCAAGCAGGTGAACACATGGTCCACCTCTGCCGCGAGTTCGGTGGCCGATGTCGCAACCTCGGCCCCCATCGCCCGGTGCCGTTCGGCCAGCGCGAGGTTACGGTCATAGACTGTGACATCAAACCCCGCGCGGATCAGGCAGGCCGCGACATGGCCCCCCAGATTGCCAAGCCCGATATAGCCATAGCGCATGTCATCCTCCCCGCGCGTCTTAATCCTCTGCGCCAAAGCCGACGATGGCCTTGACCTCGCAAAAGTCGCGGATGCCCCAATCGGCATATTCACGGCCATTGCCCGATTGCTTGTAGCCGCCAAAGGGGGCGAATGTGTCCCATGCCGGGTGGTTCAGGTTCACCTGCCCCGCCCGCAGACGGCGGGCAACGGCGCGCGCCTCCTCCACTGGCCCTGCGACATAGGCGGCAAGGCCATAGACGGTGTCGTTGGCCATCACGATGGCCTCCTCCACCGTGTCATAGGGCAGGATCGACAGGACAGGGCCAAAGATTTCCTCGCGTGCGATGGTCATCGCGGGCGTCACCTCGCCAAAGACCGTGGGCCGCGCATACCAGCCCTGCCCCATCGCCTCGGGCCGCCCGAGGCCGCCTGCGACCAACCGCGCGCCTTCGGTAATGCCTGTTTCGATTAACCCCTGCACCTTGGCCCATTGCGCGCCGGAAACCAGCGGTCCCATGGTCGTGGCGGGGTCGTCGGTCGGGCCGATAACGATAGCTGCAACCGCCTCCTCCGCGGCCCTGTAGGCCTCCTCCGCCCGCGTGCGGGGAACGAACATCCGCGTCGGCGCATCGCAGGATTGGCCGGTATTGCCCATGCAGGCCTCTACCCCCGCCGCGACCATGGCCGGGATATCCGCGCCCGGCAGCAGGATATTGGCCGACTTTCCGCCCAGTTCCTGCGCCACACGCTTGACCGTTGGTGCCGCCGCCTGCGCCACGGCCACGCCCGCGCGGGTAGAGCCGGTGAAACTGACCATATCCACCTCGGGGTGCGACGACAGCCGCGCGCCGACCTCTGGCCCCGTGCCATGGACCAGGTTGAACACGCCCGGCGGCACCCCGGCGGCATCACAGACCTCGGCAAAAAGCGTGGCCGAAAGCGGCGCGATTTCCGATGGCTTCAGCACCATGGTGCAGCCCGCGACCAAAGCTGGCGCGACCTTGCAAGCGATCTGGTTCATCGGCCAGTTCCAAGGCGTGATCAGCGCGCAGACGCCGATCCCTTCATGGATCACCTTCGTCGTGCCGCGCATCTCCTCCCAGACAAAGCGTTCTGCCGCCTGAATCGTGCTTTCCAGATGCACAGCACCCGCCCAGACCTGCGCCTCGCGCGACCAAGTGATCGGGGCGCCCATCTCTGCCCGCATGGCTTGGGCAAAGTCTTCTGCCCGCCGGTCATATTCAGCGGCAATCCGGCGTAAAAGGGCGATGCGATCAGACACAGGCCAGGCCGAGAAACCGGCAAAGGCCGCACGCGCCGCCATCACCGCCCGCTCGGCATCGGCCGCAGTGCCAAGCGCGATGTCTGCGAAAGCCTCTCCCGTGGCGGGGTTTTCCACGGCAAGACGCTGGGCTGTGGAAGGCTGCACCCAAGCACCATTGATGTAGAACTTCAGAAGACGGTCGGAAATCATTGATTCCTCATCTGAAATAGATGTTGAATTTTGCCCTGATCGCGGCATCCAGTTCTGCTGGGATCTGGCTTTGCCCGCGGGCCAAAAGCTGATGCTTGCGCTTGATCGCCTGATCCAGCAGTTTCGGCCGCCCGGCTTCGCCCCATTCCTTGGGGCTCATCCGGTTGCCAAGCGTTGGGTAGACATATTCCGTCTGCATCAGGCGCAGGGTCTGATCCGACCCGAGGTAATGCCCCGGCCCGCCCATACAGACCTCTTTCATCGCTTCGATACTGGTGGAGTCCTCTGTCACATCAATCCCACGCACGCAGCGCAGGACTTGGCCAAGGATGTCATCGCCAAGGATCAGGCTTTCAAGGCAGAAACCAAGCCGGGCAGGCCATAGAAGCGGTGCATCTGCGCGCAGCCTGCTGTCAGCAACGCCTGTTCCGCGCTGCCCCCTGACATGGCTCCGGTGCGCAGGTCGCTGACGAAGGGCCAGGTGCCAAAGATCGCAGGCGCGCCGGGCTGGATCGCATTGACATAAACCACGCCCGCCAGACATTCCGCCACGGCCTGCACGATGGCGAGTGCGATGGGCGCAGGCGCAGTAGCCCCGGCCTGCCCGGCAGAGAGAAGCAGAACCGGCATGCCGCGGCGCACGCAATCTTCCATGACGCGGCAGGATTCTTCGGCGAATTTCATCGGCGGCACGACAAAGCAATTGGAATTGCTGACAAAGGGGCGTGCACGCCAAGCCGCCTCTCCGCCCGCGACCATGTGGAGCAAATCAAAGCAGCCCGCCACATGGGATGGGTCTGAAAAGCTGGTGCCCACATGTTTCGTCGTGCCCGACAGGCAGGCATAAAGCGTGTTCACATCCATTTCGAAATTGTCCACCACATCACGGCACACCATGGCGCGTTGGAAGAAGTGAACATTGTCAAGCTGATGGGTAATGCGCGCCGCATCGTAAAGATCCTGCGCGGTGGAATCGCGATAGGTGTCCGTCTCCAGATCCACCACATGA
>JALOTC010000029.1 GCA_025458085.1 Cypionkella sp.
GGTCTGGCCGCTGTCGCGGCTGATCCGGGCGATGGGGGCCTATTTCATCCGGCGCGGCGTGCATGGGGCGCTCTATCGCCGGGTTTTGGCGCGGTATGTCCAACTGGCTGCGGAAAGGGGGACGGTGCAGGCGATTTTTCCCGAGGGGGGATTGAGCCTTGACGGGCGGGTGGGCCAGCCGAAGCTGGGGCTTTTGTCCTATTTCTGGGCGGTGGAGGACCGGGATGTGGTCTTTATTCCCGTGGGGCTGGCCTATGACCGGGTGTTGGAGGATGGGCTTTTGCTGCGCGCGGCCAAGACCGGGCGGCGGCGGTTTCGGCCCCGGATGCTGCGGCTGATGTGGGAGGTGCTGCGGGTGCTGGTGCGCGGGGCGCGGGGGCGGCGGCATCTGTTTGGCACGGCGGCGGCGGGTTTTGGTGCGCCGGTGTCGATGCGGGAGTGGCGCGCGGCGGGGGGCGATCTGGAGGGCTTTGCCGCACGGTTGATGGCGGATGTGGAGGCGGTGGTGCCGGTTCTGCCGGTGCCTCTGGTTGCGGCGGCGCTGGCCGAGGGGGTGGCGGTGGCGGAGGCGGAAGGCCAGCCACGGGCCGAGGCGCAGGACATGCTGGATTTCTATGCCGCGCCGGTGCGGCAGCGGCTGGAGGCGGCGGGGGCGTGAGGGGCTGATGCCCCTGTGCCGTATCCGCTTTCTGGGGGTTGCACATTATCACGAAAACGTCAGAGTTCGTGAGGCTGGCAGAGCATCGCCAGCGTCTATGAACCCTTGGAGGGGGCGTTATGAGAGTCTCTAATATGACTGCGGCTTTGACTGCGGGTGCTTTGGTCCTTGCGATGGCCGTTCCCGCAGCGGCGCAGGATCGCCGGGTGCGGATCGAAAACAACACGGGCGTGACGCTGGTGGAGTTCTATGGGTCGAACACGGGCACGAATGATTGGGAGGAGGACATTCTGGGCAAGGATGTGCTGCCGTCTGGATCGGCGGTGAACATCAATTTTGATGACGGCACGGGCTATTGCATGTTCGATTTCCGCGCCGTTTTCGAGGATGGCGATGTTCTGGTGCGCCGGGAGATCAATGTCTGCGAAGTCGGCACCTTTACCTATGAATGAAGCCTGAGCAGAGACGCTTCTGCCGGATGACATGCGGCCACATCCTCGGATGTGGCCGTTTGTTTGTGAAATGCTGCAACGCCGCAGACATAAAATTACAAAATAGATCTCTTCTCTATTGCAATATTGCGCGGGCCTTCGTATCCCTTCGGCTATACCGCCCGATTCTGCGGCGCGGCATGAGTTGACCCGGATGGAGGCCCCCATGGCTCTGGACACGCATAGCGCGATCATCGCTTACGATGCGCCGAAGAAGGACCTGTATGAAATCGGCGAGATGCCGCCCTTGGGCCATGTGCCGGCCAAGATGTATGCCTGGGCCGTGCGGCGGGAGCGTCATGGCGCGCCGGAAACCGCGATGCAGGTGGAGGTCGTGGATACCTGGAAGCTGGATAGTCACGAGGTTCTGGTGCTCGTGATGGCGGCGGGGGTGAATTACAACGGCGTCTGGGCCTGTCTGGGCGAGCCTGTCAGCCCCTTTGATGGCCATAAGCAGCCCTATGCGGTGTTCGGCTCAGACGCGTCGGGGATTGTTTGGGCGGTGGGCGACAAGGTCAAGCGCTGGAAAGTGGGCGATGAGGTTGTGATCCATTGCAATCAGGATGATGGCGATGATGAGGAGTGCAACGGCGGCGATCCGATGTTTTCGCCCAGCCAGCGCATCTGGGGCTATGAGACGCATGACGGGTCTTTCGCGCAGTTCACCCGGGTGCAGGCGCAGCAGTTGATGCCGCGTCCCAAGCATCTGACATGGGAGGAGTCGGCCTGCTATACGCTGACGCTGGCCACGGCTTACCGGATGCTGTTTGGCCATCACCCCCATGATCTGAAGCCCGGTCAGAATGTGCTGGTCTGGGGGGCGAGCGGGGGCCTTGGGTCTTATGCGATCCAGTTGGCCAATACGGCGGGGGCCAATGCGATTGGCGTGATTTCGGATGAATCGAAGCGCGATTTCGTGATGTCGATGGGCGCGAAGGGCGTGATCAATCGCAATGACTTCACATGCTGGGGGCAACTGCCCAAGGTGAACAGCCCGGAATATAACGACTGGCTGAAAGAGGCGCGGCGCTTTGGCAAGGCGATCTGGGATATCACCGGCAAGGGCGTGAATGTGGATATGGTGTTTGAACACCCCGGCGAGGCGACCTTCCCGGTGTCGAGCCTTGTCTGCAAGAAGGGCGGCATGGTGGTGATCTGTGCAGGCACCAGCGGGTTCAACTGCACCTTTGACGTCCGCTATATGTGGATGCACCAAAAGCGCTTGCAGGGCAGCCACTTTGCCCATCTGAAGCAGGCGGCGGCGGCCAACAAGCTGATGTGCGAGCGGCGGCTGGACCCCTGCATGTCGGAAGTCTTTCCTTGGGCCGATATTCCGAAGGCGCATACGAAGATGTGGAAGAACCAGCACAAGCCGGGGAATATGGCGGTGCTGGTGCAGGCGCCGCGGACGGGGTTGCGGACCTTTGACGACACGCTAGAGGCGAGCCGTCGGCTGTAAGCTGCGCCTTGGGGATGCAGGAAAAAAACCGCCGGAAGCCTGTGCTTTCGGCGGTTTTTCCATGCGCGGGTGGGCGGGTTTGCGGGACTCTGGGAAACACAGCGTTGACAAGGCTGCGGATACTCTCGCGCGGGGGGCGAGAGTAGACTCGGGCTGCGCAAGACATGCGTGGCCAGAGAGCTTGTCCCGATGCGACATGACTGGATCCTTGAGGTGCTGGAGGACCTTCGGTCCTATGCCCTGACGAACGGGCTTCCGGCAACCGCCGCGAAGGCAGAGGAGGCTTTGCGCGTGGCGCGGGTGGAGATTGCGGCAGCGGAAGGCGAGCCACCTGCGGGCGGCGCGGGGCCGGGGAACGGGCGGCGGCATTAGGGGGGCGGGCTGTGCCCGCTTCCCACTGGCAGGGGGCGGCGGTTCCGCCTATGGTGCGCGCGATGTCAGCCTTGGTTCCCCAAATCACCCTTTCCGACGATCAGGCCGTGGCGCATGACCGTTTGGCCGAGCTGTTGCGCGGCGCGGGGATTGATATTGACGAGGGCCTGCTGACCCCGCCGCAGGAGGGGAAATCCGCGGTCATGGCGGTGATGGGCAAGGCGGGGTCTGGCAAGACCATGCTTTTGGGCCAGATGACCCGCGCGCTGATGGCAGCGGGGGTGGAGGTCATCTCGGGCGATTACGAGGGCAAGCGGCGCAAGGACAGGCGCACGCTGGCGGTGCTGGCCCCCACGAACAAGGCGGCAAGCGTGCTGCGGATGCGGGGGGTACCTGCGACGACCATCCACCGCATTCTTTATACCCCGATCTATGACCCGCAATATGAGCGGATTGCCGAATGGCTGACGGGGGAGGGCACGCGGCCCGAGGTGGAGGGGCTGGCCGAGGGGGCGCTGGACCGGGCTTTTGCCTTTTTCCAACAGGTGGCGTCGATTCCGGGGGCCTTGGCGGCGGCAGGCTTGCGCGGATCCGACTTTATCAAGGGCTGGAAGCGGCGCGAGGAGCCGTTGGATGTGGGGTTCATCGACGAATCCTCGATGCTGGATGAGCGGCAGTTTGACGATCTGCGCGAGATTTTTCCGACGCTGGTGCTGTTTGGCGACCCGGCGCAATTGGCGCCGGTGGGGCAATCGGGGAGTATGGTCTTTGACCGCTTGCCCGAGGCGCGGCGGCTGATCCTGAACCGGATTCACCGGCAGGCGGAGGATAACCCGATCCTTGATCTGGCCCATGCTTTGGCCGACCCGGCGCTGGGGTTTGAGGAGTTCGAGCGGATGGTGGAGGCGGCGGCGCGCAAGGATGACCGGGTGGTCTGGGCCGAGCGGGTGGATGCCGGGATGATGGCGCGCAGCCCCGTTCTGGTCTGGCGCAATGCGACGCGAATCCGGCTGATCCATGCCTTTCGCGCGGTGCATGGCGCGCCGGAAGATGCGCTGCTGCCGGGCGAGCCGCTGATCTGTGACGGGATTGAATTGCCGTTGAAGCACCGCAAGAAGCGGATCGATCTGGAGGCGCGGGGGCTGATCAAGGGGGCGCAGGTGATTTACCTTGGCCCCGGCAATCGCGAGGGCTTTGCCAAGCTGCATGTGGTGGGGGCCGAGGACCCGCAGTTCAGCGCGGCGTCGATCATCAAGATCGAAAAGCCCGATGAGGAGGAGCCGTTCATCCCCTCTGCCGCGCGGATGGGGGCGGCCTTTCTGCATGGGTCGGCGGTGACGATCCACAAGGCGCAGGGGTCGCAATGGGAGGAGGTGCAGGTCTTTGCGCCTGACCTTTGGGCTGCGGCGCAGGCGGGGCGGTCGGAGGCCGGGGTGCCCTTGTGGAAGCGGCTGGCCTATGTGGCGATCACGCGGGCGGAGCGGCGGCTTTACTGGGTGGTGCGCAACCGGCTGGCGCGGCCTCAGGAGGCTTTGGGGATTGCTGACCTCAAACCCCGCAGCGTGCCTTTGCGGCTGACCCCGACTGAGGATGCGGCGGAGGCGTGAGGCGCTTCAAAGCGGTTTGAACGCCCCCGGCGCGGCGTTATGCTGGTGCGGAATCAGCATCAGGTGGGGTAGCGGGCATGGCGGCGGAATGGTGGCGTGGATCGGTGACCTATCAGGTCTATCCCCGGTCGTTTCAGGACAGTGACGGGGATGGGATCGGCGATTTGCCGGGGATCACCGCGCGGCTGGACCATCTGGCCCGGTTGGGGGTGGAGGCGGTCTGGCTGTCGCCGTTTTTCCGCAGCCCGATGGCCGATATGGGCTATGACGTGTCTGACTATACCGATGTGGACCCGCTGTTTGGGAGCCTTGCCGATTTCGATGCGCTGCTGACCCGCGCGCATGGCTTGGGGTTGAAGGTCATCATCGACCAAGTGTTGAGCCATTCGAGCGATCAGCATCCGTTCTTTGCCGAGAGCCGGGCGAGCCGGGAGAACCCCAAGGCGGAGTGGTACGTTTGGGCTGACCCGAAGCCTGATGGCAGCCCGCCCAACAACTGGCTTTCGGTCTTTGGCGGCAGTGCTTGGGAATGGGAGCCACGGCGGCGGCAGTATTATTTGCATAACTTCCTGCCTTCGCAGCCGGATTTCAACTTTCATAACCCAGAGGTGCAGGATTGGGCTTTGTCTGTGCTGCGGTTCTGGCTCGACCGGGGGGTGGATGGGTTCCGGCTGGATACGGTGAATTACTATTTCCACGATGAAAAGCTGCGCCCGAATGGGCCGTTGGCGGCGAAGGACAACCGCCCGCCCGTGAACCCCTATGAGATGCAGGACCACGAATTTTCAAAGTCGCGGCCCGAGAATTTGGGCTGGCTGGCGCGGATGCGGGCACTGCTGGATGAATACGAGGCCCGCGCGATGGTGGGCGAGGTGGGGGATGCGCCGCACCGCAACCTTGACATCATGGCCGCCTATACCCGGCCCGGGCGGCTGCATATGGCCTATAGTTTCGACATGCTGGGGCCGGAGTTCACGGCCAAGCATTTCCGCGACAAGGTGGAGGGGTTTTTCAAGGCCGCGCCGGATGGCTGGCCGATGTGGGCCTTTTCCAACCATGACGTGATCCGCCATGTGACGCGGTGGGCCGATCACGGCGCGGCGGAGGCGGTGGCCAAGCAGGCGGCGGCGATGCTGTTGTCGTTTGAAGGCTCTATCTGCCTCTATCAGGGCGAGGAATTGGGGCAGACGGAAACGGCGCTGGAGTTTGAGGAGCTGACCGATCCGCCGGGGATACGGTTTTGGCCCGATTACAAGGGGCGCGATGGGTGCCGCACGCCGATGGTTTGGGATGGCTCGGCGGCGGGGGGGTTTACGACGGGCAAGCCGTGGTTGCCGGTGAAGGCCCCGCAAGCGGCGCGGCATGTGGCGGGGCAAGAGGGGGTGGCGGGGTCGGTTTTGGAGTTTTACCGCGAGATGCTGGCCTTTCGCCGCGCGACCCCGGCCTTGCGGGCGGGACGGACGCGGTTCTTTGACCTGCCTGAGCCGGTGTTGGGCTTTGCGCGGGGGGAGGGTTTGGCCTGTGCCTTCAACCTGTCGCCCCGGCCTGTGGTGATCCGCGCCGAGGGGCGGGTGGAAGGGCCTGTCCATGCGGCGCATCTGGGCGGCGGCAAGCTGACGCTCGGGGCGAATGGGTTTGCTTTTCTGGTCCCAGAGGCGGGGAAGCTGTCGCTTCGGCCCTAGCGCGGCTTTTCCTTTGGCCGGACGGGCGTTAGGGTAAGGCCAAGACAGGAGGCCCCGATGCGCTGCGTTTTCGTTCAGTTCCGCTGCACCCCCGGCAAGACCTATGAGGTGGCCAATGCCATCTGGGACCGCGAGGTGGTGAGCGAGATGTATTCCACCAGCGGGGAATATGATCTGATTGCCAAGGTCTATATCCCCGAGGAGGAGGATGTGGGCCATTTCCTGTCGTCGCGGTTGTTTGACATTCCGGGCATCGTGCGGACGCTGACCACGATGACCTTCCGCGCCTTCTGACCCTTTTGCGCCTTGGCCTTGGGGGGAAGCGGGGGGCTGTCTGCCCCCCGCGCCCCCCGAGAGTATTTGGGCCAAGATGAAGGGGGCGAGGGCCTAGTCCGTGCGGTCGCGGGAGAAGGCGTAGACCAGCAGGCCGGCGGCGAGGATGAGGGAGATCACGCCGAAGATCAGGCTGTAAGGCGCGGTGGCGGGATCGGTTGGCGCGGAGGCGTGGAGCGCCCCGGTGGCGAATTGCATGAGTCCGACCGAGCCTATGCCGAAGAGGTTGAGGAGCGATACGCCCCTGCCGAGGAGGTGCGGCGGGACGAAGGCGCGGCCATGGGCGACCGTCATCGGGAAGGAGGCACCGAAGAAGCCCACGCCTGCAAGGAGCGCCACCGTGACCCAGCCGCCGATGGCGGGCAGGAGCCACAGCCCGGCAAAGCAGGCCAGTGTCAGGAGGTTGCCGCCCATGATCAGCCCCTTGCGGGTGCCGAGCATCCGCTCCATCGGGCCATAGGCGAGGCTGCCTGCCACCATGGCCAGCCCCATGATGAGGCTGACCTGTCCGATCTCTGCCGCATCTGCGCCAAAGACATCGCGGTAATAGGGGCCGACCCAAAGGCCGCGGAGTGCGGCGGCGGGGGCGTAGCAGACGGCCATCATCACCATGATTGGCCAGAGCGCAGGCATGCGGAGCAGATCGATCAGGCGGCCCTGTTGCGGGCCGGGGCTGCGGGGTGGGTCGCGCACGAGGGCGAAGAGTGCCCCGGCGACGAGGACCGTGACCACGGCCAGAGCCGCGACGGAGGCGCGCCAGCCGAAGGTTTCGACCGCGAGGGAGAGGGGCAGGGAGGCGCCGATATTGCCGAGGTTGCCGATGCCCACGGTCATACCGGCGAGGGTGCCGAACAGGGCGGGGGCGAAGCTGCGGGCAAAGATGTAATAGCTGGCCATCAGCACCGGCGCGCAGCCAAGGCCGATCAGCGCCATGGCGATCTGGATTGCCCCCGGACCTTGGGCAAGGGCAAAGAGCGCCGCGCCGCCGCCGCCGCCCAAGCCGAGGAGAAGGGCTGTGGTCAGGCGTGGCCCGACCCGGTCCAGCGCCCAGCCCACGGGGAGTTGCATCAGGGCAAAGGCGAGGAACCAATAGCCCGAGGCGGCGGCGAGTTCGGGCGCGGTGACGCCGATATCTTCGGCCAGCACGGGCGTGAGCACCGCGAGGCAGGCGCGGAAGAATTGGCTGAGGACATAGGCCCCAGCGAGCGCGGCGATCCCGATTTTCATGCCGCGACTGCCGTGGGGCGGTGTTCGCGCACGGGCAGGTGGACGATGGCCGAGAAGGCGCCTACGCCCACGCCGATCCACCAGACCAGCGTATAGTCGCCCGTGATGTCATACATCCGCCCGCCGAGCCAGACGCCGAGGAAGCCGCCGATCTGGTGGCTGAGAAAGACAAAGCCGTAAAGCGTGCCCATGTAACGCAGGCCGTAGAGATGCGCGACGAGGCCCGAGGTCAGCGGCACGGTGGCCAGCCACAAGGCCCCCATTACGGCCGAGAAGATCAGGACGGATTCGGGGGTGATGGGCATCAGGATAAAGACCGCCGCCGCAACGGTGCGCCCGGCATAGATGGCGGCGAGGAGGTATTTCTTGGTGTATTTCTTGCCCAGCCAGCCTGCCGTGATCGTGCCGATGATGTTGAACAGACCGATCAGCGAAATCGCCGCCGCACCGAGGGCGGAGGTCGTGCCGATGCCGATGCCGGCGAGCATGCCCGACGGGTCGATCGGGCCGCAAAGTTCGGTCACGAAGGCGGGGAAATGCGCGGTGATGAAGGCAAGCTGATAGCCGCAGGAGAAAAAGCCCAAGAAGATCATCGTATAGGAGGGGTCCTTGAAGGCGCGGACAAGGACGGTGCCCATGCTTTCCTCTAGCTCTGCCTTTGTCGCCACTTTGGGCGAGCGGATGAAGGGCAGGGCAAAGAGGCTGGCAAGGATCACGGCGGCGAAGATCACAAAGACCTCTTGCCAGCTATAGGATTGCAGCAGGAATTCGGCTGTGGGCGCGCCGATCACCTGGCCCATCGAGCCAGCGGCGGTGGCAATGCCAAGCGTGAGCGAGCGGTGTTCCGGTGCAGCGGCGCGGCCGACGACCGCGAGGACAACGCCAAAGCCCGTGCCTGCGATGCCAAAGCCCACGAGGATTTCCAGCATCTGATGCGCGCCGGGGGTGACGGCAAAGGACGACAGCACCAGCCCTGCGGCATAGGTGATGGCCCCGGCCACAATCGCCTTGCGGTCGCCAAAGCGTTCTGCAACCGCGCCAAAGAGCGGCTGGCCGATCCCCCAAGCGAGGTTCTGGATCGCGATGGCCAAGGAAAACTCTGCCCGCGCCCAGCCGAATTCGCTGGCGATGGGGATTTGGAATACCCCAAAACTGGCGCGCACGGCAAAGCCCAGCATCAGGATGACGCAGCCCGCGATAAGAACCGGGGTGATGAGGGGGGCTTTGGTCTGAGTCATGGCGCGCTCCTGTCGCGGGGAACCTGCGCCGGAGTGCTGCCAAGGTCAAATGCGGAATTGTGCTGCGGACAATCCCGCGTGTGAAGACTCAGCCGAAGGTGGCCGGGTCTGGCCCGGTGCGTTCGCCCGCCTCCAGCGTGGCGATGGCGGCCATGTCGTCCTCTGTCAGCTCCAGATCGCCGAGCGCGAGGTTTTCGGCCTGTCCTTCCGGGCGCGTGCTGCGGGGGATGACCGAGCAGCCCAGTTGCAGATGCCAGCGCAGGATCACCTGCGCGGGGCTGTGACCGGTGCGCGCGGCGATGGCGCGGATCGGTTCGGCCTCGAAGCTGCGCCCTTGGCCCAGCGGGGTCCAGCTTTGGGTGACGATGCCCAACCGGTCATGGATGGCGCGCAATTCGGCCTGTTGCAGGCGGGGGTGGAGTTCGATCTGGTTCAGGACCGGGGTCACGCCGGTTTCGCCGATGATCCGCTCCAGATGGTCGGCGTTGAAATTCGACACGCCGATGGAGCGGACGCGGCCCTCTTCGCGCAGGCGGATCAGGGCACGCCATGTTTCGACATAGCGCGCTTGGGCCGGGCAGGGCCAGTGGATGAGCAGAAGGTCGGGGGGCGTGCCAAGGCGGGTCAGCGATTCGTCATAGGCGCGCAGCGTTTCGTCAAAACCATGGCGGTCGTTCCAGATTTTGGTCGTAACGAAAAGCTGGTCGCGCGGAACGTCGGACTGACGGATGCCTTCGCCCAAGCCTTCCTCATTGCCGTAAAGCGCTGCGCCATCGATCAGGCGATAGCCGAGCGACAGGGCCGAGGCCACCGTCCGGGCGGTGATGGCGGGGGGAACTTCCCAAAGGCCAATCCCAAGCCGGGGAATCCGGTTGCCATCGTTCAGCTTCAGATAAGTCATTTCGCGCCTGTTCGTTCCTGCGCCCCTTTAGCACCACGCGGCGCGGCGCGATGCAAGAGCAAAGGCGGGGGGAAAGCCAAGGGCGATGGGCGGCTCTGGAACAGCGGCGCAGGCTGCGCTAGATGTGTTCATTATTTGTTCTGGTCTGCCATGTCCCTTGCCGAGCTTTGTGCCCTGACCAATTTCACCTTCCTCACCGGGGCGTCGCATCCCGAGGAGATGGTGGAGGCTGCGCAGCGCGCGGGCCTTGCGGCGCTGGCGGTGACGGATGTGAATTCGGTGGCAGGCGTGGTGCGGGCGCATCAGAAGGCGCGCGACTTGCTGCGCGAGGGGGGGTGTGCCCCGCGGGTGATTCCCGGCGCGCGGCTGCTGTTGGAGGAAGGTTTTGCCGTGACCGCCCTGCCACGGGACCGGGCGGCCTGGGGGCGGCTCTGTCGGCTTCTCACCACGGGGCAGGCCCGCGCGCCCAAGGGGAAATGTCTTTTGCGGGCCAGTGACCTGCTGGACTGGGGCGCGGGGTTGGAGTTGCTGCTGCATCCACCCGGGCAGCGGCTCTTGCCTGCGGAGAAGCCGCTGCGGGCGCAGGGGTGGGAGGCATGGGCCAGCACGCTGGCCGCGCGCTTTCCGGGGCAGTGTTCGGTCGTGCTTGCCCCACATTATGACGGGCAGGATGGGGCGCGCATGGCCCGACACGCCGCGCTTGCCGCGCGGCTTGGTCTGCCCACGCTGGCCTCTTCCCTGCCGATGCTGCACCACCCGTCGCGGCGGCGCTTGGCCGATGTGCTGACCGCGATCCGTCTTGGCCTGCCGGTGATGCGTCTGGGTCGGGCGGCGTTGCCCCATGCCGAACAGCGCCTGCGCCATGCCGAGGAGTTGGCGCGGCTGTTCGCGGGCCATGCGGGCGCGGTGGCCCAGACGGCAGAGGTTGCGGCCCGTGCGGCCTTTTCGCTGGATGAGTTGCGCTATGAATACCCGTCCGAGGTGACGGGCGGGGAAAGCCCGGCGGATCGGCTGCGCCGTCTGGCTGAAGAAGGGCTGCGCCATCGCTATCCGGATGGTGTGCCAGAGCGGGCGCGGGCGCAGATGGAGCATGAACTGCGCCTGATCGCGCGGCTGCGCTATGAGCCCTATTTCCTGACCGTGCATGACATCGTGGCCTTTGCCCGGTCGCGCGGGATCTTGTGCCAAGGGCGGGGGTCGGCGGCCAATTCGATCACCTGCTATGCGCTTGGCGTGACCTCTGTCAGCCCCGAGATCGGGACGATGGTGTTTGAGCGCTTTGTCTCGGAGGCGCGGAACGAGCCGCCCGATATCGATGTGGATTTCGAACATGAGCGGCGCGAGGAGGTGATTCAGCATATTTACGCGAAATATGGCCGCCACCGCGCGGGGCTTTGCGCGACCGTGATCCACTATCGCGGCAAGCGGGCGGTGCGCGAGGTGGGCACGGCCATGGGGCTTTCGGGCGATACGGTTGCGGCCATGGCCTCGCAGATCTGGGGCTTTGGCGGCCCCGGCGCGATCACCGAGGCGCGGCTGCGCGAGATCGGGCTGGACCCGGCCGACCGCCGCCTGATGCAGACGCTGCGGCTGGTGGAGGAGATACAGGGTTTCCCCCGGCATCTGAGCCAGCATGTCGGCGGCTTTGTCATCACCGAGGGGCGGCTGGATGAATTGGTGCCGATTGAAAACGCCACGATGGAGGATCGGACGATCCTCTGTTGGGACAAGGATGATATCGACACTTTGGGTATCCTGAAGGTCGATATCCTTGCGCTGGGGATGCTGACCTGTATCCGCAAGGCGCTTGACCTTGTGGCGCTGCATCATGGGCAGCGGTACGACTTGGCCAGTCTGCCCGCCGAGGATGCGGCGACCTATGACATGCTGTGCCGCGCGGATTCCTTGGGCGTGTTTCAGGTGGAAAGCCGGGCGCAGATGAACTTTCTGCCCCGGATGCGGCCCCGCAGTTTTTATGATCTTGTGATTCAGGTGGCGATCGTGCGGCCCGGGCCCATTCAGGGCGATATGGTCCACCCCTATTTGCGCCGCCGCAACGGGCAGGAGGTGGTGAGCTTTCCGTCGGATGCGCTGGGCCGGGTGCTGGGCAAGACGCTGGGCGTGCCGCTGTTCCAGGAACAGGCGATGCAGATCGCCATTGTCGGCGCGGGTTTCACGCCCGAGGAAGCGGACCGTCTGCGCCGGTCGCTCGCGACCTTCAAGAAGCATGGCAATGTCAGCGAATTTCGCGACCGCTTCATGGAAGGGATGCGCGCCAATGGCCATGATGCCGATTTCGCGGCGCGGTGTTTTGCCCAGATCGAAGGCTTTGGCAGCTATGGCTTTCCCGAAAGCCATGCGGCGAGTTTCGCGCTGCTCGTCTATGCCAGTGCGTGGCTCAAGCGGCATCATCCCGGCATTTTCGCCTGTGCGCTGCTCAATAGCCAGCCGATGGGCTTTTATGCCCCGGCCCAGATCGTGCGGGATGCGCGCGAACATGGGGTGCGGGTGCTGCCCATCTGCATCAACCGCAGCGATTGGGACAACCGGATGGAGGAGGATGGCCGGGGTCTGGCGCTGCGGCTTGGCTTTCGCCAGATCAACGGGATGCGCGAGGAGGAAAGCCGCTGGATCGTGGCGGCGCGGGGCAATGGCTATCGCGAGGTGGCGGATCTGTGGCGCCGGGCAGGGGTGGCGCCGGCAACGGTGTCGCGGCTTGCCACGGCGGATGCTTTCGCCTGCCTTGGGATCGACCGCCGCCGCGCCTTGTGGGAGGCGCAGGCGCTTGTCAAGGCGCGGCCCCTGCCGCTGTTTTCGGGCGATATGGATGGCGAGGGGATCGTGGAACCTGCGGTTTTCCTGCGGGAAATGAGCTTGGGGGAGGCGGTGGTGGAAGATTACCGTTCCACCCGCCTGACCCTGCGGGCGCATCCGCTTGCGCTGTTGCGCCCGTTTTTGACGCCCGAGGGGGCCTAGGCAAAGCGGAACTGGCGGGATAGCGGCAAGTCGCGCGCCCGCGTGCCGGTGAGCGCGAAAAGCGCATTGGCCAGTGCAGGCGCGGCAGGTGGGGTGCCCGGCTCGCCAATGCCCCGGATGCGCCCGCCCACTTGCAGGACCAGCACCTGAATATCAGGGCACTGGCCGATGCGCAGCCCATCGTAATCGGGGAAATTCCTTTGCTGCACTTGGCCTTGGGCAAAAGTGATCTCGCCCGTCATTGCCGCTGACAGGCCATAGACCATGCCGCCCGCGACCTGCGCCTCGATATTGCGCGGGTCAAGCGCCACGCCCACATCCACCGCCGCCCAAGCCCCCGTCAGGCGGATGCCTTCGGGCGTTTGCGCGACCTCGATCACCTCGGCCGTTGGCACGCCGAACGACAGGCAAAAGGCCACGCCAAGCGCGCGACCGGGGCGGGGGCTGCCCCAGTTGGACATCTTGGCCACGGTTTCCAAGACAAGGCGCGAGGGCGCGTGGGTCATGTGCGAGAGGCGAAATTCCAGCGGATCGCGGCTGGCGAGATGGGCCAGCTCATCCATCGCGGAATCGAGCGCGAAGCCGTTGATCGAGGCCCCGACCGACCGCCAGAAGCCGACTGGCACCGTCTTTGGCGCGCGATAGCCCTGCACGCGGAAGTGAGGGATATCATAGGGTTGTTCCCAAGCGCCTTGGGTGATCGTGCTGTCTGGCCCGCCTGCGGGGAAGCCTGCGCGTTCGGCAAAGCTTTGCATGATGGAGGGCGCGGCCACCTTGTAGTCCAGTGCCGCGACCTTGCCTTCGCGCAAGGTGGCGCGGATGCGGGCGGCGGCCATCGGGCGGAACATGTCATGGGTCATGTCCTCTTCCCGGCTCCATGTCAGCAGGATCGGGGTGCCTTCCATTGCTTGGGCGATCAGGGCGGCTTGGGTGGCGCAATCAACCTCGGCCCGCCGTCCGAAAGCGCCGCCCATGTCTTGGGTGTGGAGCGTGACCGCCTCGGCTTCGATGCCGATGGCGCGGGCGGCGGCGTCGCGGGCCATGCCGGGGGCTTGGGTGCCGGTCCAGAGCGTGAGGCGGCCATCGGCGAACAGGGCCGTGGCCTGCATCGGTTCCATCGCGGCATGGGCGAGGTGGGGGAAATGATAGTCTGATTCCAGATTAAATTCCGTGAAATCAGATATTTGACCATCGTCTCGCGGTGTCGAATCAGGCGTGTCAGAGGCTAGAGCAGCCATCACGCCTGCGCGCATTTCCGTGCTGTCGCCGGGATAGGGGGCGGGGGCCCAGTCGATTTTGAGCGCCTCTGCCCCCTGCATCGCGTGCCATGTGGTTTGCGCCACAACGGCCACGCCGCCGGGCAGGGGGATGACCCGCTCTACCCCCGGCAGGGCCTCTGCCGCGGTTGCGTCAAACCCGGTCATCGGTGCGCCGAGGTTGGGGTTCATGCGGATGGTGGCGAATTTCATCCCCGGCAGGCGGATGTCGCCGGAAAATGTGGCGGTGCCGGTGCATTTGCCGACCATATCGGTGCGGGGCAGCGATTGGCCCAAAAGTTTCCATTCAGAACGGGGCTTTAGCGGCGGGGTGCGGGGAAGGTCGACCTGTGCCGCGGCCTCTGCAAGGTCGGTATAGGGGATGCGTTGGCCATCGGGGGTGACGACCGCGCCGGAGGCGGTGGTGAGGTTTTCGGCGGGCAGGCCAAGGCGGAGGCTCGCGGCCTGTACCAGTGCCGCGCGGGCGGTGGCCCCGGCGGCGCGCATTTTGTCGTAGGCATCGGGGATGGAGGTGGAGCCGCCAGTGAGTTGGATCGCCAGAAATTTCGCTGGAATCTGAGTGGCATGGCGGGCGGTGGTGGCGAGCCAGCCATCATCGGTGGGGGCGAAGGGCACCGCTTCTTCGAGCATCGCGCCGTTGAAATAGGCTTTGGACGGGGGGCCGTGGTGGGTGCGGATTTGGTCCCACGACAGGTCCATCTCCTCGGCCACGAGGGCGGCGAGGGTGGAGTGGATGCCTTGGCCCATCTCTGCCCGTGGCGTAATGATGGTGATGCCAGAGCCATCGACCACAACATAGGGGGTGAGCGCCGCGCCTTTGCCCGCTACGGGGTTGGGGTAGGGGGTCAGGTAGCGCCATGTGCCGAAGGCCACCCCGCCCGCGATCGCGGCGGAGCCGATGAGGAAGCTGCGGCGGGCGATTTTGCGAAGTTTTCCCATGGCTTAGGCCCCCGACAGGCGGCGCGCGGCATCGTGGATGGCGGCGCGGATTCGGGGGTAGGTGCCGCAGCGGCAGAGGTTGCCGGACATGGCGGTGTCAATCTCGGCATCGGTGGGGTTCGGGGTTTCGGACAGGAGGGCTGCGGCCTGCATGATCTGGCCGGATTGGCAATAGCCGCATTGCGCCACTTGGTGGTCGATCCAGGCCGATTGCACAACATGTAGGGCATTTGGACGGCCCAAACCTTCGATTGTGGTGACAGTCGCCCCTTCGGCGGCGGCAAGCGGCGTTTGGCAGGAGCGGATGGCCTGACCATCAAGATGTAGTGTGCAAGCGCCGCAAGCGGCGACACCGCACCCATATTTGGTGCCTGTGAGGCCCAAGCCATCGCGGATGGCCCAGAGAAGGGGCGTGTCGGGCGGCAGGTCGAGGGTGACGGGCTGGCCGTTGAGGGTGAAACGGGTGGTCATCTGAGGCTCCGCTGGTGTGCCAAAGATGTGGGGCGGGGGCGTGCAAAGGTCAACGCGCTTGCGCCAAGACCCTGATCACGTTCAAGTTTTTGGAAAGTGGTGGCGAGGGAGGGACTCGAACCCTCGACCTTGCGATTATGAGTCGCACGCTCTAACCAGCTGAGCTACCTAGCCACTGGCGGGGGTCCTATTGTGCGGCGTTGGGGACGTCAAGCGCAAAATGGGGGCATGTCACCCTGTGTACACCCCCTGTACACCCCCCGTGCATACGGGCGAGGGGCCAGCAGGGCCTAGGCGCGGTCATGCGCCACGCGGGGGCGGCCCGAGGCGGTGACGGTGACGCGCGCCTCGATAAAGAGGCGGCGGCCTTCGATCTCGGCCTCTTTCACATCGCG
>JALOTC010000162.1 GCA_025458085.1 Cypionkella sp.
CCCAACACTCGCCGAGTCCATCGTGGCGCATCGCGATGCGAATGGCCCCTTCGCCACGCGGCGCGAGTTGCTGAAGGTCGCCCGGCTTGGCCCCAAGGCCTTTGAACAGGCGGCGGGGTTCCTGCGGATTGCCGATGGGAAAGAGCCGTTGGATGCATCATCCGTTCACCCCGAAGCCTATGAGGTGGCGCGCAAGATCGTGGCCGCCTGTGGGCGTGATATTCGCAGCCTGATGGGCGATAGCGCGACCTTGGCCAAACTGGACCCAAGCCGCTTTATCGACGACCGCTTTGGCCTGCCCACGGTCAAGGATATTCTGGCCGAACTGGAAAAGCCCGGCCGCGACCCGCGCCCCAGTTTCCGCACGGCGACCTTTGCCGAAGGGGTGGAGGAGATCAGCGATCTGCGCCCCGGCAGGCGGACCGGTTCATCAAGGACCCGCATGAGGTGGTGAAGGCGGGCGATGTGGTGCAGGTGCGCGTGGTTGAAGTGGATGTGGCGCGCAAGCGCATTGGGCTGACCATGCGCAAAGATAGCTCTGACGCCCGCGAAAGCGCGCGCGAGCGTCAGCAAGCGCAGCCGGGCAGGGGCGGTAAGCCAGGGCAGAACGGGTCTGGAGCGAAGACTTCTGCCGCGCCGTCCCGCACGGCCAGCGCACCTGGGGCCAGCAGCAGTGGCAATGCCTTTGCCGATGCGCTGCGGGGCAAGTTCGGCAAATGAGTCGGCGTCAGTTCGCCTGACGTTTCGGCACAAAGGGAAGGGGGGCCACGGGAATCCCCTCCTCGATCAGCTTTTTTGCCTCTTCCAGCTTGGCCTCGCCGTGGATGGCCCGTTCGGGCGCCTCGCCCGCATGCATCTTGCGCGCTTCCGCCACGAAATTCATGCCGACGTAATCGGAATTCTTCTCGATCTCGGCCCGCATCGCGGCAAGGGCAGCCTCCATCTGGGAGGCAGGAGCCTGCAGCGTAGGCTTGGCACCCTCTGCCTTGCGCGCTGGCCGGACTGATGGTGCCATGAGGAGTTTTTCCACTTCGGTGTCGCCGCACATCGGGCAGGCAACGTGGCCAGCGCCGCGTAAGGAATCATAGGCCCCGGCGGATTGGAACCAGCTTTCGAATTCATGCGCCTTGGCGCATTTCAGCGCATATCGGATCATCTTCTCAAAGCCTGTGGCCGCAGGGCGCGGCTCTGTCCGTGACCTAGCCACTCTGGCGCGGAAATCAAGCGCGGTCCAGACCTGCCTCCGGCCGGGTCTTGGGGCCTTCGCCCATCCGCGCGGCATCGGCCCCGATTGCCTCGAGCATCTGGCGCAATTCGGGTTCGGCCACCTTGCGCGCGGCCTTTGCTGCGGTGAACCAGCGGCGCTGGCGTTCCAGCCGTTCGGGGAAAAATTCGGCAAGGCCTGTGACGCGCAAAGGATAGACCGTGACCGAACAGGGCAGGGGGCCTTTGGCCTTGCGCTGCTTGTCATAGCTGTACTGGCCCAAGGGTTCCTCCCGCGCCTCGCCCCGCACGCCCGCTTCTTCCCATGCCTCACGCGTTGCGGCGGCAGCATCCGACAGGCCCGCCATCGGCCAGCCCTTGGGGATGACCCAGCGCCCCGTATCGCGACTGGTGACCAAAAGCACCTCCACCCGGCCCCAATGCATCCGCCAGCACAGCGCACCGATCTGGATGGCCCGCGCCTCTTCGGCGGTGGTGCCTTGGATGAAGTCCATTCTCTTACTCTGTTTCACGCCTGTTTACCCTTGCGGCTTGGCCGCTTTTCTTGGTGCGGGGCCTGCTCTGCCCCGGTTGTCATATGACTATGCCATGTCCGCGCCCAAATGCACAGGTTTTCACCTTCGGGTGATTTGCCGGATGCGGGAAGCCGCTTATCTTTCAGACGACAAAAGCGGAGCCTGCGATGATCCGGACCACTGCCCTGTGCCTTTTCCTTGCTGCGATGCCGGGCATGGCCCTTGCCGCAGGGGGCTTTACCTTTGCTTCGATCGACGGGGGCGATCTGGCGATGGAGGATTGGCGCGGACAGCCGGTTCTGGTGGTCAATACCGCCTCGCTTTGTGGGTTTACCTCGCAATATGACGAGCTTCAGGCACTGCATGAAACCTATGTCGACCGGGGCCTTGTGGTCCTTGCCGTGCCGTCCAACGACTTCAGCCAAGAGCTTTCTTCGGCTGAGGAGGTGAAGGATTTCTGCGAGGTGAATTTTGGCCTGACCCTTCCAATGACTGATATCACCCCCGTCCGGGGGGCAGAGGCGCATCCCTTCTATCGCTGGCTGGCCGAGGAGCATGGCTTTACGCCCCGCTGGAATTTCAACAAGGTGCTGATCGGGCCGGAGGGAGAGGTGCTGGGCACATGGGGGTCGACGGTGAAGCCGGGCTCGCGCCAGATTGTCGATCAGATCGAGGCTGCGCTGAAGTGACCCCGGCTCTCGCTGGGCCGCTGTTTTTCGGCTCGGAAATCTATCGCGGGTCGTCCTATGGGCCGAACCATCCGCTGCGGGTGCCGCGCGTATCGACCGTGATGGATCTTGCGCGCGCCTTGGGATGGTTGCCGCCCGACCGCTTTCGCCTGTCGCCCCGCGCCAAGCCTGCCGCACTGACGCTCTGGCACACGCCGGCATATGTCGCCGCTCTGCAACGGGCAGAGGCGGCTGGCGAAGTGGATGAAGAGACGCGCCACCGCCATCACCTTGGCACCTTGTCGAACCCGGTTTTCCCGCAGGTCTTTTCCCGGCCCGCGACAGGCGCCGGGGGCGTGATGCTGGCGGCGGAACTTTTGGCCTCATGCCCCGGTGCCATTCATGTGCCTGGCGGTGGCACCCATCATGGCCTGCCCGACCGGGCGAATGGCTTTTGCTATCTGAACGATCCGGTGCTGGCGATGCTGGCCTTTCGTCGGCTTGGCCTGTCGCGGATCGCCTATATTGATATCGACGCGCATCATTGCGATGGCGTGGAACATGCCTTTGCGGGCGATGCGGATGCCTTGCTGATCTCCACCCATGAAGAGGGGCGCTGGCCCTTCAGCGGGTTGCTAGAGGACGATGGGGGCGGGAATTGCTTTAACCTGCCTGTCCCGCGCGGATTCAATGACAGTGAAATGCGGGCCGTGCTGCATGACCTGATCCTCCCGCGGGTAGAGGCGTTTCGGCCCGAGGTGATTGTGTTGCAATGCGGGGCCGATGCGGTGGAGGAGGACCCTTTGGCGCGGCTGTCCTTGTCCAACAATGCACATCTGGAGGTGCTGCGCGCCCTACGTCCTCTGGCCCCGCGGTTTCTGCTGCTGGGTGGCGGGGGATATAACCCTTGGACGGTCGGGAGGCTGTGGACCGCCGTTTGGGGCGTTCTGTCAGGACAAGAGATGCCCGACCGCCTGCCGCCCGAGGGGCAAGAGGTGATGAGGGGCCTGTCGTGGGGCGGCGGCGGGCGGCCACCGCCTGCGCCGCATCTGCTGACCACGCTGATCGATACGCCGCGCGAAGGCCCGGTGCGGCCTGAAATTCGTGCGCGGCTGGCGCAACTGGCCCTTCGATGATCCGCGCCTTTCTCGGGATTGATCTGCCGGAGGAGGTGCGCGCCGCTCTGACCCTGCAGCAATTCCTGCTGCCCCTGCCGCGCCGGCTGGAACCTGCGGCCTTCCACCTGACGCTCGTCTTTCTGGGCGAGGTGGCAGAGCCTGCGCTGGAAGCCGCGCATGATGGGTTTTCCACCCTTCGCGCCGCCCCCCTGACGTTGGCGCTTCAGGGTCTTGGGATTTTTGGCGGCGACAGACCCCGCGCCGTTTGGGCTGGACTTGCGCCCTCTGATCCCCTGATGGCATTGCAGGCGCGGGCAGAGCGAATTGCCCGCCTGTCAGGCTGCCCGGTGGACCACCGCCGCTTTGTGCCCCATGTGACGCTGGGCCGCTTTCCGCCGCCGCCCTTGGCCGAAGCGATGCGTCTTGAACGCGCCGTGGCCGCAGGGGCGGGCTTTCGTGCGGGGCCGTGGCAGGCCGACCGACTCACGCTGTGGCAAAGCCATCTCTCCTCGCGCAGTGCGAGGTATGAGGTCTTGGCCGATTATCCGCTTTGGGGCGGTTGAGCCGACGTCGGCCACCGCACCCCGTCCCGCCTGCGACACCTTGGCCCTCATTCCCGACCCTGCGCCTAAACGCAGGCTTGACAGGCCCTGCCTCTGCGCTAAGCAGGGGTTGCCTTCGGTTCCGGGTGACCCCCGGATGAAAAGGGAACGTGGTGCGGGGCTTGCCCCCAAGTCCACGGCTGCCCCCGCAACTGTAGGCGGCGAGTGACGGCGGCATATGCCACTGGGGGTGACCCCGGGAAGGCCCGCCCGAACGATGACCCGCGAGCCAGGAGACCTGCCGAGGTGATCACCCTTTCCGGGGCGCGGGGCGCGCCTTGGCAGGCGGTCTTCCGCCAGAGGTGACGCACTCACCGTCGGCGGAAGAGGTTCACGCCTTTTCCCAAGACTTGACCATTGGACGGGGCTTTGCCCCAAGACATAAGGACAAGGCCATGAAAAGGCTTTCCTCTTCCTTTGCGGCACTGGTTGTTGCCGCACCCTTCGTCATGCCGATGCCCGTTCTGGCGCAAGATGATTT
>JALOTC010000163.1 GCA_025458085.1 Cypionkella sp.
CGCGCCTCGTCACGGGCAGGCATCCAACCTGCGCGGGACAGACGCCCAAGGATCGACAGGCAAAGGTTATCGCGCACACTCCCCGACAGGACGAGACCCGACAGCTTTCGATCCTCGGTCACATAGGCGATACCGGAAGAAATGGCCGCATCCGGAGAGGTGATCTGAACCACCTGTCCATTCAGTTCGACACGTCCTTCGCGCCGATCACACAGGCCGAAAAGACGATCCAGAACCTCGGTCCGGCCCGCGCCCATCAGCCCGTAGATGCCAAGGATTTCCCCGCGATGCAGCGCAAAGTCCAAGTCGCGCACGCCGCGCGCGGCACTCAATCCCTGAACCCGAAGCGCAACCTCGGTCGTCGGGGTGTTTTCCTTGATGAATTCCTCTGCCAAAGGGCGGCCCACGATCAACTGGGATTGCACAAAGCTGCCGTCACGGAAAACAGTGTAGCTGTCCGCGATAGAAAAGATTTCCGACAAGCGGTGGCTGACATAGATCACGCCCTTGCCTTTGGCTTTCAGCGTGGCGATGGCATCGAACAAATGCTCTGCTTCCGCCTCGCCCAAGGCCGAGGTCGGCTCATCCAAAATGATAACCTCGGCATCGTGGCGCAGTGCCTTGGCGATTTCGACAAGCTGCGTCTGCGCAACGGTGAGATCCATCATCAAATCTGTGGCCCGGATGGCAAAGCCGAACCCATCCAAAAGCTCCTGTGTTTGGCGGTTCATCGTTGCGAAATCGACGCGACCGAAGGCGCGAAGCGGCTCACTACCCATGAAAATGTTTTCCGCGACGGTCATCGCCGGCACGGGCGATAGCTCCTGCTCGACGATTGCAATTCCGTTGCGCAACGCGGCGGCAGGGCTGGAAAACTCGACAGCTACCCCATTTCGCCGGATCACACCGGCATCGCGGTCGTGGATCCCCATGACAATTTTCAAGAAGGTCGATTTTCCCGCACCATTGCCACCGCACAACGCATGCACGGACCCCGGCTCAAGCCGAAATCGGCCATCGATCAGCGCTGGCACACCGGAAAAACTTTTCCGGAGGCCCTCGACCTCAAGAACTGGTGCCATAGTCTCTCCCCCCGCCAGAAACAAATGTCAGCTTTGCTCTGGCATCTGTAACCTAGCGGGGCAAAATCAGGTGTCAACACCAATCTGACATTTGAAGGTCGTCACTTGAGACCACGAACGAACACCCGAGGTGCGTGCAGGTCGGTTGACCTTTTCTGCCTGTAAGGACACAGATGCGGGAGGAGTCCCGGCGTATTCCGTGCGGGCCGTTTCACCTCACCCCTTTGACCGAGACCGATCATGTTCAAACGCCTTGTCATCGCCATTCTGCTTTTGGGGCCAATCTGCGGCGGAATTGTCTGGTTCAAATATTTCCGCGACGGAATGATTGCCCAGTTTATGGCGGGTGCCGTGCCCGCGCCGGTTCCGGTCACCATCGCGACCGTCGATCCGATCGACTGGACACCGGGCTTCGAAGCCGTCGGAACGGCCGTTTCCGCGCGTGGCGTTGATCTGGCTATTGAATCGGGTGGCTTGGTGCGCAGCATTGATTTTGCGGCGAATGCGCAGGTCAGCGCCGATCAGGTTCTCTTGCAGATCGACGACCGGGCGGAACGGGCAAGCCTTGCCGCTGGCGAAGCGGCACTTGGCGTAGCCTTGGCCGAGGCGAACCGCGCCCAGACCCTTGCCACGCGTGGAGTCGGTGCAGCGAATACACTGGAAAGTGCAGAGGCGCAGGTGGAAAGCGCCCGTGCTCAGGTGGCGCAGTTGCAGGTGGCACTGGAAGCCAAGCAGTTGCGCGCGCCCTTTGGCGGGCTGATCGGGATTCCGCGGGTAGAATTGGGCCAATACGTGTCGCCCGGCACGATCTACGCGACCCTTCAAGACCTCGACCAGATGTTTGTCGATTTCAGCGTGCCCGAACAGCAGCTTTCCTCCATCGATCTTGGGCGCGAGGTCTCCCTCCAAACCGAGGTCGGGGCGTTCAGTTCTGGCGGGAAAATCATCGCGATTGAACCGCAGGTGGACCCCAACTCCCGCCTCGCACGGGTTCGTGCGGCGGTGGATACCCCTTCGGGCCGGCTTCTGCCGGGGCAGTTCCTGCGGGTCCGCGTGTCGCTTCCCATGGAGGAAGGCGTAATCGCCGTGCCGCAAACGGCTGTAGTATCAAGCCTTTACGGCAGCTACGCCTATGTCCTGCGCGATGGCGAAGGCGATACGCTGACCGCCGAGCAGGTTTTTGTTCAGACCGGGCGGCGCAATGGCGGGCAGATCGAAGTCACCTCTGGCCTGACCGGGGGGGACCGTGTTGTCACGTCGGGCCAGAACCGCCTGTCGAATGGCGCGCGCGTCGTGATCGACACGTCGGTCAATCTGACTGCGGGCGAGTGAGGACGGAACCATGCATTTTTCAGAAATCTTTATTCGCAGACCCGTTCTGTCCACCGTTCTGGCGGCATTGATCCTCTTCGTGGGCCTCGCCTCTGTGCTGAACCTGCCCGTGCGGCAATATCCAGAAGTATCGGAAAGCGTGATCACCGTCACCACGGTCTATCCCGGTGCCGCGCCCGACCTGATCCAAGGCTTTGTCACCTCGCCCATTGCGGCAGCGGTGGCCACGACGGAAAACGTCGATTACGTCACCAGTCAGTCGCGCCAATCGGCCTCGGTCGTGACTGTCCAGATGCGGCTTGGCGCAGACCCTGACATCGCGCTGACCGAAGTCATGTCGAAGGTTCAGCAGGTGCGCGGGCAACTGCCGCAAGACACCGAGGATCCGGTGATCGTGAAGGGCACGGGCATGACCTTCGCGCTGATGTACCTCGCGGTGCAAAACCCCAATATGTCGCCCGAGGAGTTGAACGAATACCTGGAGCGTGTGGTGCGTCCACGCGTCACGAATATTCCCGGCGTGGCCCAGATGGAAATCCTCGGCGCGCAAAAATTCGCGATGCGCGTTTGGCTTGATCCGCTGAAACTCTCTTCGCGCGGGGTGACCGCGCCCGAGGTTCTGGCGGCGATCCGGTCGTCGAACTTTCTCTCCGCGCCGGGCCGGACAGAAAATGAATATTTCAGCTATGCGCTTACACTCGACAGCACCATCCAGACGCCGGAAAGTTTTGGCGCGCTGCCCTTGACACAAGGCCCCAACGGCGTGGTGCGCCTGAGCGATGTGGCGCGGATCGAGCTCGCCTCCGGCAGCACAGATGCCATCGTGACCTTCGGAGGGCAACCCGGCACCTTCATCGGGATCATCCCCGCACCGGGGGAAAATCAGTTGGATGTGGCCACCAATGTGCGCGATGCCCTGCCCGGCCTTTCGGCCACCCTTCCGCAGGGCATGACCATCGATCTGGTTTACGACTCTACCGAAACCATCGCCGCCTCGATCACCGAAGTGTTCAAGACCATCGCCGAGGCGGTGGTGATCGTCATGGTCGTTATCCTGTTGTTCCTTGGCTCGCTGCGGTCGGTCATCATGCCGATCGTGACCATCCCCCTTTCCTTGATTGGCGTCTGCGCGATCATGCTGGCCTTGGGCTATTCGATCAACCTGCTGACGCTTTTGGCCATGGTGCTTGCCATCGGTCTGGTGGTCGATGACGCAATTGTTGTGGTGGAAAACATCCACCGCCACATTGATGAAGGGATGCGCCCTGCCCTTGCCGCGATCAAGGGGATGAAGGAAATCACCGGCCCCGTCATCGCCATGACGATCACGCTGGCCGCCGTGCTTTCGCCCCTCGCCTTTACCGGCGGCTTGACTGGCGCGCTGTTCACCGAATTCGCGCTAACACTGGCGGGGTCTGTCATCATCTCAGGCGTGGTCGCACTGACCATCACGCCCGCGATGTCGGCGCGTCTCCTGCTCGAAGGGGAACCGGGGCGGTTCCAGAAGGCGGTGGATCGCACGCTGAACGGGCTGGCCAATTGGTATGAACGTCGCGTGTCCTCTTCGCTCGACTATCGGCCGGTGACGATGCTGATGGCCGCCTCGCTGGTGGGGGTGACGGGGTTTATGTTCCTCAACACTTCCTCTGAACTTGCCCCCGAGGAAGACAGCGGTGCCCTCTTCGCGATCATGAACGGGCCGCGTTACGCAACGCTCGACTACACCGACGCCTTCACGCAGGAAGTGGGCCGACGCACCGCCGACATTGAGGAGGTGCAAACCTCCTTCTCCGTCGCGGGAATGGGCGGGGCGTCCAACACTGGCTTCTATATCTGGGCGCTGAAGGATTGGTCAGAGCGTGAGCGGAGCCAGTCACAGGTGCAGCAGCAGATCCAAGGCATCCTTGACGGCACGCCGGGCCTGCAAAGCTTTGTCTTTGCCCCGCCCTCCCTGCCCGGTGCGGGGGGCGGCCTGCCCATCGGTATGGTGATCCAGTCGATCCACGCGCCTGAACGGGTGGTGGAAATTGCCGAGGAAATCCGCGCCAAGGCGATGCAATCGGGCATGTTCATCGTGGTGCAAAACAGCCTGTCCTTCGATGCGCCGCAGGTGCGGGTGACGATTGACCGCGACCGTGCCGCGCTTTTGGGCGTATCGGTGGCCGATATCGGCTCTACCCTCGGCCTGCTGATCGGCGGGGGGGCCATCGCGCAATTCGACCGCGATCACGCCCACGGTGGCGGCAGCCTCGATCGAGCAGTTCAACCAGTTGAACGCGGCGACCTTGACCGCACTGCCGATGATCGGTCTGTCCACCGGCGTCGCCTTGGCAGAACTGGAACGGATCGCGGCAGAGGTGCTGCCCGACGGCTTCTTTATCGATTACTCCGGCCAGTCGCGCTTGGAAAAGAGCGAGGGGAACACGATCCTGCTCGCCTTTGGGGCGGCGCTGGTGGTGATCTATCTGGTTTTGGCGGCGCAATTCGAAAGCTTCCGTGACCCGTTCATCATCCTGATGTCAGTGCCATTGTCGATCTTTGGCGCGATGCTGCCTTTGTACTTCGGGGCCAGCACGCTCAATATCTACACGCAGGTGGGGCTGATCACGCTGATCGGGCTGATCACGAAACACGGCATCCTGATGGTGGAATTCGCGAACCAACAGCGCGAGACGAAGGGCGCTTCCCGGCGCGAGGCGATTGTCGCGGCGGCAAAGGTGCGTCTGCGCCCGATCCTGATGACGACTGCCGCCATGGTGCTGGCCGTCGTGCCGCTGATCATCGCCGAAGGGGCGGGGGCGGCGGCACGGCAGGCCATGGGTCTGGTGATCTTCACGGGCCTTTTGATCGGCACGATCTTCACCCTTTTCGTGGTGCCGATGTTCTACACGCTGATCGCCCGCAGCGATGCCGAGCAGTTGCTCCATGAACGGGAGGTGGCGCGTCAATTTCGCGAAGGCTAAGCACAGCCTGCCGTTCGGCGTAATTCCTGTCTTCGGACAGGCATCGTCTCAGCTCCATAGATGAAGGCCACGCCGGCGCGTGGCCTTTTTCTTGATAATCGCGAGCAAATCGCGGCTAGGGGTCGCCTCTCTGTTTCGCCCGATGCGATCTGCTGGACATGCCACACAGTCACGGATCAACCGGCGCGGATCAGGCATCCTGCTTTCGTCAAACCATCCTTCGTCCATTGGCCTGTAGCAAGGCCCGGAAAGTGAGAGACACCTTTACTGCGAAAGAGCCGGGAGAAGATACGCCGACAAGACGGCCAATGGTTTTGACATTCGTTTCGGGCAGAGTCAGGCTCACGTCGTCAATCATTGGGGGATTTTCCATGCGCACATTCTACCTTTCAACCGCTCTCCTTGCGTTGTCAGCCGGGCTGGCTCAGGCAGATTTCACGCTGCATGTCATTCATATCAACGATTTTCACAGTCGGATCGAGGCGATCAACGCCTCTGACAGTACCTGTTCCGCAGAGGATGCGGCCGAAAACAAATGTTTTGGCGGCATCGCGCGGGTTGCGACCAAGATCAAGGAATTGCGTGACCAGATCACTGCCGAGGGGGGCAATGTGATCGTGCTGGATGCAGGCGACCAATTCCAGGGAAGCCTGTTCTACACGAGCTACAAGGGTGCCGCGGAAGCCGAGTTTATGGAGAAGATTGGCTTCGATGCCATGGCTGTGGGCAACCACGAGTTCGACGACGGCCCCGAGGGGCTGGCCGCTTTTCTGGACAAGGTGACTTTCCCAGTCCTGAGCGGAAACACGGATGTCAGCCAAAACAATCTTTTGGCAGGCCGGGTTCAGAACCATGTTGTGCTTGAGGTGGGTGGCGAAAAGATCGGCATCGTCTCTGCGCTTGCAACGGACACAGCGGAAACTTCCAGTCCCGGGCCGAGCGTGGTCTTTCAGAACGAAATCGACAGTCTAAGTGCAGACGTCGCTGCATTGGAAGCAGAAGGGGTCAGCAAAATCCTGGCGCTGACACATGTTGGACTTGCAAAAGATACAGAAATTGCCGCTGCAGTGCCGGGCTTGGACGCGGTGGTGGGCGGGCATAGCCATACGCTCATGTCCGCGAAGGACCCGCGCCGCGCGGCGGCTTATCCCCTTTGGGTAAACGGGCAAGACGATGCGATGGTGCCAGTAGTACAGGCCTATGCCTATGGAAAATACATCGGGCATCTGATCCTGACTTTTGATGATGCAGGCAAACTGATTTTCGCCGAAGGGGACACGATCTTGCTCGATGCCAGCGTCGCCCCCGATCCCGAGATCGCGGCCCGCGTTGCTGAAATGGGAGCGCCGATTGAAGAGTTGAAGAACAGGGTTGTGGCCGAGACCACGGCTGCGATCGATGGAAGCCGCGAGACGTGCCGGACCGCGGAATGCCCGATGGGTAATCTGATCGCGGATGCGATGCTGGACCGGGTCAAGGATCAAGGTGTGACGATTGCGATCCAGAATGGCGGCGGCGTGCGCGCAAGCATTGACGCGGGGCCCATCACGATGGGAGAGGTCCTGACCGTTCTGCCCTTCCAAAATACCCTGTCCACATTTGAGACCTCGGGCGAAGCGATCCTTGCGGCACTGGAAAACGGCCTGTCTCAATTCGAGGAAAATGCCGGCCGCTTTCCGCAGGTTGCGGGCATGAAGTTTACCTTCGATCCAGAGCAACCGGCAGGCGCGCGGGTCAGCGATGTGATGGTTGGTTCCGGGGATGCGTGGGTGCCGCTGGATCTGGGTGCTGTCTACAAAGTCGTGTCGAATAACTACATCCGCGGCGGAGGAGACGGCTACCGGATGTTCATGGACGCAGCTAATGCCTATGACTTTGGTCCTGATCTGGCCGATGTAACGGCCGAATATTTGATCAAGG
>JALOTC010000164.1 GCA_025458085.1 Cypionkella sp.
GTCGCTTGCCCGGGTTGCCCTTAGCTTTGGCCCCGCAGAATATTTCGCCCTTGCCATTCTGGGGATCACGGCAATTGCCTCCATCGGCGGCGGCTCGCTGCTCAAGGGGCTCACCGCTGGCCTTCTTGGCCTTCTGGTCGCCACCATCGGCCTTGATCCGCTGACCGGCACCGCGCGCTTCACCTTTGGCAGCATGGTGCTTCTGACCGGCGTCAGCTTTGTCGCGGCCATCATCGGTATCTTTGCCATCAACGAGGTGATGCAGCGTTTTGCCGACGGCCCTGTGAAAACGCAGGCCATTACGAATGTCCGGACCCGCCTGCCAAGCTGGGCCGAATTCCTGCGCTTGCGCATCACGCTGCTGCGGTCCTCGGTCATTGGGTCAGCTATTCCGAAGCGGTGCGGTGGTCCCGCACGCCAAAGGAATTCGGCAAAGGCTCTGCCCATGGCATCGCCGCGCCCGAGGCTGGCAATAACGGCGCGGTCGGCGGCTCCATGATCCCTCTGCTTGCCCTCGGCATTCCGGGAAGTGCGACCACGGCTGTCATGATCGGTGGCCTGACGATCCATGGCATCGTTCCTGGCCCAATGCTGATGCAGAATAACCCGACGCTGGTCTATTCGGTCTTTGTCGGCATGATGCTGGCGACGCTGCTCATGCTGTTCCTTGGGCTTTATTCGGCGCGTATCTTCGCGCTTGCCTTGCGCGCGCCCTATCCGCTGATCGGGCCTGCCATTGTGGTCATGTGCATGACTGGGGTTTTTGCGCTGAACTCCAATATGGGCGATCTTGCGGTCATGCTGGCCTTTGGGGCCTTTGGCTTCCTTTTGCGCCGCTTTGGCTTTCCCGTGGCCAGCTTTATCATCGGCCTTGTCCTTGGTCCCGTGGCCGAAGTCAGCCTTCGCCAAGGTCTGATCCTTGGCAATTACGAAATCTCTTCTATCGTGATGCGCCCGATTGCTGGGACGCTCCTTGCCCTAAGTGTGCTGTCTCTGGCCTACGGCATCTATGGCCAATTGCGCCGCAAACCGGCCGAGCCTGCGCCTGCACCGGCATCACGCTCCAATGAAAGCCTCTCGCAATGAACGCGCCCAACCCGATCAAGACCCCGCCCGCCGCTCGCGCAATGGCCCGGAACCAAGCCTTCGAGGCGGCACTTGCGCGCGAGATGAAGGGCGAGGTCCGCTTCGATACCTTCACGCGCGGGCGCTATGCGACCGATGCTTCGATTTACCAGATCATGCCGATGGGCGTGGCCTTCCCTGAAAGTGCCGAGGATGTCGCGGCAGCCCTTTCCGTGGCGCGTGCGCATGATGTGCCGGTGATCGCGCGCGGTGGCGGCACCTCTCAAAATGGTCAACCCATCGGGACAGGCCTGATCCTTGATATGTCGCGCGCCTTTGAAGGCGTGATCCACTATGACCGCGACGGCCAAACCATCACCGTCCGCCCCGGCACGGTGCTGGAACGGATCAATTCCCGCCTGCGCGCCGATGGGCTGTTCTTCCCCGTCGAACCCTCTACCGCCTCGCGCTGTACCATCGGGGGGATGTGCGGCAACAACTCCTCCGGCGCGCGATCGCTGCGCTATGGCAAGACGGTCGATAATGTGCTGGCGATCGAAGGGCTGCTGGCTGATGGCACGCCCCTGTCGCTCACCCGCAACGGCCTGCCCGCCGATGGCAGCCCCCGCGCCCGTGCGCTGATGGAGGCGATGCAGACGCTTGCCCGGCGAAATGCCGAGGAAATCGAACGCCTCTTCCCCAAGGTGCAGCGCCGCGTGGGCGGCTATAACCTTGACGAACTTCTGCGCCCCACCGCCAACCCGGCGGGGCTGCTTGTCGGTTCCGAAGGCACTCTGGCGATTTCCACAGCAATCACGCTGAAACTCTCCTCCCTGCCTGCGCATCGCGTGATGGGTGTCTGCCATTTCCCCGATTTCCGCTCGGCCATGGAAACGACCCAGCATCTTGTCGCGCTGAACCCGGTGGCGGTGGAACTGGTCGATAACAACGTGCTTGTCCTTGGCGCCGATATCCCGATGTTCGTCAAAACCTTGGGCGATATCACGCGTGGCACGCCCAACTGCCTGCTGCTTGTTGAATTCGCAGGCGATGACATGGACAGCCTGCGCCGTGACTTGAAGCGGCTGGATCAATGCATGGCCGACCATGGCTTTGCCGATGCAGTGGTCGAGGTGATCGAACCCCATCGTCAGAAATCCGTCTGGGATGTGCGCGAGGCGTGTTTGAACATCATGATGTCGATGAAGGGCGACGGAAAGCCCGTGTCCTTCATCGAAGATTGTGCCGTGCCGCTCGAGCACCTCGCGGATTACACCGATGCCGTCACCGCCGTCTTTGAACGCCACGGTACGCGGGGCACATGGTATGCTCATGCCTCGGTCGGATGCCTTCATGTGCGGCCCATCCTGAACATGAAGGAAGAAGATGGCGTGCGCAAAATGCGCGCAATCGCCGAAGAAACCGCCGATCTGGTGCGCAAATTCAAAGGCTCTTATTCTGGCGAACATGGCGATGGCATTTCGCGTTCGGAATTCGTGGAGCCGCTGTTCGGCTCTACCCTGACCCGCGCCTTTGAAGAGGTGAAGGATAGCTTTGACCCCGACAACCGCCTGAACCCCGGTAAGATTGTCCGCCCCTACCGGATGGATGACCGCAGCCTGATGCGGTTCAAGCCGGGCTATGCCGTGACGCAACCTGTCAAGACCGCGCTCGATTGGTCCGATTGGGGCGGGCTCGGCGGCGCGGTGGAAATGTGCAACAACAACGGCACCTGCCGCAAAATGCAGGGCGGCACCATGTGCCCATCCTATCGCGCCACGCGGGATGAAACCCACCTGACACGCGGCCGCGCCAATACGCTGCGGCTTGCGATTTCGGGGCAGCTTGGGCCGGATGCTTTCACCTCGCCCGAGATGAAGCAGACGATGGACCTCTGCGTGTCATGCAAAGGGTGCAAGCGCGATTGCCCCACAGGCGTTGATATGGCGCGGATGAAGATCGAATTCCTGCACCATTATCACGCAAAGCACGGCCTGCCGTGGCGCGAATGGCTGATCGGGCATTTGCCACGCTATGCGCCCTTTGCCCATCACCTCGCCCCGGTTCTGAACCTGCGGGACCGTATTCCCGCGCTGGCGCGTCTGTCAGAGAAGATGCTGGGCTTTGCCGCCCGCCGGAGCCTGCCGAAATGGCGCAAGCCTTGGCGCCCCAGCACCCCTTCTGGCCCCGCCTCGGCGGTGAAGGGGGATGGCCGCGACCTTGTGCTGTTTGGCGACACTTTCAACCGCTATTTCGAGGCGGAAAATCTTCAGGCCGCAGAGCGTGTGCTGAAGGCCGCTGGCTACCGCCTGCATATCGCCCAAGTGCCGGGCAGCGCGCGGCCTATGTGCTGCGGGCGGACCTACCTCGCCTCCGGCCAGACCGAGGCCGCGCGGGCCGAGATGCGGCGCAGCCTTGCGGCGCTGCGCCCTTATGTGGAGGCAGGCGCGCGGGTGGTTGGCCTTGAACCTTCATGCCTGCTGACCTTCCGCGACGAGATGACCGCGTTGCTCCCCAAGGAAGAAACCGCCTTCCTCCAAGACCGCACCTTCCTGATCGAAGAGGTCATGGCCCACGATCTGGCAGAGGGGCGCATCACGCTCGCCTTCGCCGATGGCCCGCGTCAGGCGGTTTACCTCCACGGCCATTGTCACCAAAAGGCTTTCGACGTGATGGGTCCGGTGGAGCGCATCCTGCGCGCGGTGCCGAATGTGGACCTGACGATGATCGAAAGCTCCTGCTGCGGTATGTCGGGGGCCTTTGGCTATGGCGCGGAAACCATCGGCGTTTCGCTGAAAATGGCGGAACTGTCGCTGCTTCCTGCCGTGCGGCAGGCCCCGCCAGAGGCGCTGATCGTGGCCGATGGCACAAGCTGCCGCCACCAGATCGAAGATGGCACAGGCCGCAAGGCGCTACATGTCGTTCACGTGCTGGATCGCGCGCTTTCGGGAGAAAAGGGCGCGGCCTGAAACCGTTATTGGTCTGTCCGCACAACATAACGGGACAAGCCAGAGCGCTCTTTCTGCCTGCCCCCCCTTAACGGGGCGGCAGGTCCACCCTATATGGCAGCCATGCCTTGTGCAGGACAGTCTTTCAACGCGCTAACTGTAACCCCCGCCTGCCCGCAGGCAGAGGGGTCTGATCGGGCGCGGTCTTTCGATGCCAATCCGGAAGGTGAGGAAGAGGATCGACGATCCAATGCACCGTCCTGGTGCAGCCTGTTCCCCTCGCGCCCTTTTCTGACCTCTGCTGGCGTCACACGTCAAGCCGGAGGCCATTTTCTTTGGCGCTTTCACTCCGGACCTTTGCCCCATGTTGCCTGAACTTCTGCTTGTGCTGGCCCTGACGCTCGTGAATGGCGTTCTGGCCATGTCGGAACTCGCCATCGTTTCGTCTCGTGCCGCGCGGCTCAAGGTCATGGCCGATGCGGGCAGCCGGGGGGCGGCCATCGCGCTGCGCCTTGCCGATGATCCGGGCAAGTTCCTGTCCAGCGTGCAGATCGGCAT
>JALOTC010000165.1 GCA_025458085.1 Cypionkella sp.
CAATTGACCCTGCCGCAACTGTTCCGCGCCATGGCGCTGAACCCCGCGCGGCGTTTGGGCCTGCCCCAAGGCGGCGTTGCCGAAGGCGCGCCCGCCGATCTGGTGCTGTTTGCGCCCGATGCGCCCTTTGTGCTGGACCGTTTCACGCTTCGGTCAAAATCGAAGAACACGCCTTTCGATGGCGCACGGATGGAAGGTAAGGTTCTGGCGACCTTTGTCGGCGGCCGTCAGGTCTTTGCGGTGGAATGATGATGTCTGAAGTCTTGCCTGAATTCACCTCTGGTGCCTTTGCCCTTCTGGTGACGGCGGTGCTGGCCTATCTGCTGGGGTCGGTGCCCTTTGGCGTGGTGATCACCCGCGCGCTTGGCCTTGGCGATTTGCGCAAGATCGGGTCGGGCAACATCGGCGCGACCAATGTTCTGCGCACCGGCAACAAGGGGGCTGCGGCGGCAACGCTTCTGCTCGATGCGGGCAAGGGCGGGATCGCAGTCCTGCTGGCGCGGGCCTGGGTGGGGACGGATGCGGCGCAGGTGGCAGCGCTCTTCAGCTTTCTGGGCCATCTTTACCCGGTCTGGCTGGGGTTCAAGGGCGGCAAGGGGGTGGCGACCTTCCTTGGCACATTGCTCGCACTCGCCTGGCCTGCCGGATTGGCCGCCTGCGCGACCTGGGCGGCGGTGGCGGCGATCAGCCGGATCTCCTCCCTCTCTGCCCTTGTCGCGGCGGCTTTGTCGCCCATCTGGCTCGCGCTTCTGGGCTATGCCGAGATGAGCCTTTTGGCCGTCCTCCTCGCCGCTGTGATCTTTCAGCGCCATTCCGCCAATATCGCCCGCCTCCGCGCCGGGACCGAGCCGAAGATCGGCCGCAAATGACCTTTGGGCATTGCCCGGAAAGGCCCTGAGATGACCCGAATGATTTCCGCGCTGTCCGATCTGGCGGGGCAATATGATGCCCTGTTCTGCGATCTGTGGGGCTGCGTGCATAATGGTGTGGCCCCCTTCCCCGCCGCAGTGGCCGCGCTGCGGGCGTTTCGCGCAGACGGGGGCCGCGTGATCCTTGTGACCAATGCGCCGCGCCCGAAATCAAGTGTCAGGGCGCAACTGGACCGGATGGGCTTGCCGCGCGACACATGGGATGACATCGCCACCTCCGGCGATGCGGCGCAGGCTGCCATGCTCCGCGGGGCCGTGGGGCGGCGCGTGCATCACATCGGGGCGGAGAAGGACGAGTCCTTCTTCACCGATTTCGAACCCGATATCGCCGATCTGGTGGCTGGTGCGGGCATCACCCGTGTGCCGCTGGCAGAGGCCGAAGGGATCGTCTGCACCGGCCTTGCCGATGACCTGACCGAGACGCCCGAGGATTACCGAACGCGGCTTCTTTTGGGCAAGACGATGGGGCTGAAGTTCCTTTGTGCCAACCCCGACATCATCGTGGATATGGGCGACAAAAGGCTGTGGTGTGCTGGTGCGCTCGCCGCGGATTACGAGGATATGGGGGGCGAGGCGCTCTATTTCGGCAAACCGCATCCCCCCGTTTATGACCTTGCCCGCCGCCGCCTCGGGTTGGAAGAGCCCCGCATCCTGTGCGTGGGCGACGGGATCCATACCGATGTGCAGGGCGGCATCGGCGAAGGCTTGGATACGCTGTTCATCACCGGCGGGATCGCTGCGGGCGAATTCGGGCCAGACCCGGAACACCCCGACCCGGCCAAGCTGGAGCATTGGCTGGAGGCGCAGCAACTCGCCCCCACCCATGCCATCCCCTTCCTGCGCTAGGGCAGATGCGACAGTAACATTGTTGCGCCAAACGTCAAAATTTTGATAATTCGTTGCGTAACGGAATTGCGCCGCGTTGCAGCATTTGTTATCGTCCCGCCACATCAGACGGGAATCGGCACCATGTTGGACAATCTGCCCCGCGGCACGATCTGCATCGAGGATCTGGAAATCGGCATGACGCGGCAGTTGACCAAAATGGTCACCGACCGCGATATTGAACTTTTTGCCGAGGTGTCGACAGACCGAAACCCCGTGCATCTGGATGATGATTACGCCCGCGATACGATTTTCGAAGGGCGGATCGCTCATGGGATGCTCACCGCAGGGCTGATCTCTGCCGTGATCGGGGAACAACTGCCCGGCCATGGCACGGTCTATCTGGGCCAATCGTTGAAATTCATGGCCCCCGTCCGCCCTGGTGATCTGGTGACGGCAGAGGTCACGGTGCTGACAATCGACCATGCAAAGCGCAGGGTCACCCTTGAAACCCGGTGTTCTGTGGGTAAAACGGTGGTTCTGAAGGGGGAGGCGCTGGTGCTGGCCCCCAGCCGCAAGTTCGACTGACGGGGCAGAGCGCGCCCCAGACCCGGGGTAGCATGCAGATCCACAAGGCTTGGCACGGGCTAGACCCATCCACCCGGGGGGCGTCTTGTGCCATGGGCAATTTCGATGGCGTGCATCTGGGCCACCGCGCGGTGATCGATCTGGCACGCGGCGTGGCGCCCCTCGGTGTGATCACCTTCGAGCCGCATCCGCGCGAGGTCTTTTCCCCTGCCACTTCCCCCTTTCGGCTGATGAATGCCGAGGCGCGGGCCAATCGGCTGGCGAAACTGGGCGTGGCACATCTGTTCGAACTGCCTTTTGACGCGGCGCTGGCAGGGCTTTCGCCCGAAGACTTCGCCCGCGATGTTCTGGCGCGGGGGCTTGGCGTCGCGCAGGTCGTCGTGGGGGCGGATTTCTGCTTTGGGAAAGGGCGGCGCGGCACGGCAGCCGATCTGGTCGCGCTTGGCCAAACGCATGGCTTTCGCGTGACCGTGGCCGATCTGGTGACCACGGGCAATCGGCCCATCTCCTCTACCGCAATCCGCGCCGCCCTGTCTGACGGGCGGCCAAGGGATGCCGCCGCGATGCTGGGCCATTGGCACCGGATCGAAGGCGAGGTGATCCACGGCGAAAAGCGTGGGCGCGAACTGGGCTATCCCACGGCGAATATGGGGGTGGCGGGGCTGCATCTGCCAAAGCTGGGCGTCTATGCCGTGCTGGTCGATGTGCTGACCGGGCCACAAAAGGGCAGCTACCTCGGCGCAGCAAGCCTGGGCGTGCGCCCGATGTTCGGGGAAAACCAGCCAAACCTTGAAACCTTCCTCTTTGATTTCAAGGGCGATCTCTACGGCCAGCATCTTTCGGTCGCCTTGGTGGACTATCTGCGCCCCGAGCTGAAATTCGACGGCCTGCCCGCGCTGATCACGCAGATGGAGGCGGATTGCGCCAAAGCGCGCGAGATCCTGTCCACTCTCGTGGGCTGATGGTCGCGTGCCATCCTGCCCCTTATACGCAAGGGATCGCTCGGAACAGTACCGCGGAGGGCTGTCTGCCCGACCCCGATCTCTCTTGGATATGCCCCGGGGAGGGCTGTCTGCCCGACCCCGATCTGACCCGGACCCCTCCCGAGGATATTTGGGAACAGATGAAGGGGAAAGGGCGAGGGAGGGAGAAAGGGAGGGAGGCGAATTTCGCAGGCGCAAGACCCCTTTCCTTTTCGCGCGCGACAGCGCACCTTCCGGCCATGGAAAAGCTGCGCCCCCGGTTCTGGGAAACCGTTCCCCTGAAGAAGATGACGCCCACCGAATGGGAGGCGCTCTGCGACGGCTGCGGGAAATGCTGTCTGAACAAGCTGGAATATGAGGATACAGGCGAGGTGGAATATACCCGCGTGGCCTGCCGCTTGCTGGATTGCGACACCTGCCGCTGCACGAGTTATGACGACCGGCTGAAGCATGTGCCGGAATGCGTGCAATTATCGCCCAAGACCTTGCCGCGCATCGCCTATTGGATGCCCAAGACCTGTGCCTACCGGCTGCTCTATCACGGCAAGCCCCTGCCAGACTGGCACCCCTTGATCACCGGCGATCCGGAAAGCCCGCATCGCGCGGGCATGTCGGCGCGGGGATGGGCTGTTTCGGAAAACTTGGTCCCGGAAGAGGATTGGGATGATTACGTGATCGAAGAGGGCCTGTGAATGTTCTTTGCCTCTGACAATACATCCGGGGCCACGCCCGAGGTCATGGCCGCGCTGGCGCGCGCGAATACCGGCTATGCGCGGGGCTATGGCGCGGATGAGGTGATGGCGCGGGTCGCCGCCAAACTGCGCGCCCTGTTCGAAGCGCCCGAGGCGGTGGTGCATCTGGTGGCCACGGGAACGGCGGCCAATGCGCTGGCGCTGGCAACGCTCGGCCAGCCCTGGCAGGGGGTATTCTGTCACACTCATGCCCATATCGCCGAGGATGAATGCGGCGCGCCAGAGTTCTTTTCCGCTGGAGCGAAGCTGATCCTTGTGGGCGGGGCGCATGGCAAGATGGAGCCTGCTGCGCTTGCCACTGCTTTGGAGGAAACGGGCGGGAGCGTGCATGGGGTGCAGCGGGGACCACTGTCGCTGACCACTGTGACCGAGGCGGGGACAGTCTATACGCCCGCCGAAATTGCAGCTCTCACGGCGCTTGCCCGCGCCCATGGCCTGCCCTGCCATCTGGACGGGGCGCGGCTCGCCAATGCCTTGGTGGCGACAGGCGCTTCTCTTGCAGAAATGACATGGAAGGCGGGGATCGACGCGGTCAGCTTTGGCGCCACAAAAAACGGCTGTCTGGGGCTAGAGGCCGTGGTGATCTTTGATCCGGCGAAAGATTGGGAATTCCAGCTTCGGCGCAAAAGGGCGGGGCATCTTTTTTCCAAGAACCGCTTTTTGGCCGCGCAAATGGAGGGCTATCTGGAAGACGACCTATGGCTTGCCCGGGCCGCCCATGCCAATGCCATGGCGGCGCGTTTGGCCAAGGGCCTAGCGGCCAAGCCCGGCGTCATGCAGCGCCACCCGGTTCAGGCCAATATGATGTTCCCCGAATGGCCAGAAGGCACCCATGCGCGGCTGCAAGAGGCGGGGGCCGCCTATTACACCCATCCCGCGCCCAAGGGGCGCGAGGCGGCGCGGCTTGTCACCTCTTGGTCTACGACAGAGGCGGATGTGGATGCCTTTCTGGCGGCCTTCTGACCGTCAGAGCTTACCGCCAAGATGCAGGTCAAGCTGGTCCAGCCGATCCTGCCCCCAGAACCTTTCTTCGCCCACAACATAGAAGGGCAGGCCAAAGACACCTTGGGCAATCGCATCCTCAAGGTTCTTTTCATAGACACCTGCCGCCATGAACATGCCCGTATCGGCAAGCTTGGGGTCATAGCCATGGACGGCAAGGATGTCCTTGACCACCTCATCTTCGGCGATATTGCGTTCCTCTGCCCAGACCGCACGGGCAAAGGCATGGACAAGCGCGCCCAGATCGCCTCCGCCCGCCTTTGCCGCTGCGATGATCGCATAGGCCGAAGGCGCGGGATTGGCCGGAAAATAGGCAGGCGCAAGGTTGATCGGCAGGTTCAGCAGCGCCGCCTGACGGCGCAGGTCTTGCAGACGATAGGCGCGGCGGCTTTCATGGCGCTGCGCCAAGGGCTGCCCGCCCGTGCGCGAAAAAATCGCCAGCGCATCGACCGGGCGATAGCTCACCTCTGCCCCATGGCGCGCGGCAATGGCTTCCAGCCGCGTTCCAGCCAGATAGACATAGGGGGAGACGGTGGTGAAATAATAGTCGATCCGGGTCATGTGGCGTTTTCTCCCCTTCCTGCGGTTTGCAAGACCCTAGACGGGTGATAAGCGGTGTCAACGCTGCGAATCCGACGGCCCCGGAGACCTGACCCATGCCCGCCATCACCGAACCCAAACTCATTTCCGGCAATGCCAATATGGCGCTTGCCAAAGGCATCGCCCGGCGCATGTCGGTGCATCGCGGCATGTCCGTAGGGCTTGTCGATGCCCGCGTTGAACGCTTCAACGATCAAGAGATCTTTGTCGAAGTGTTCGAGAATGTTCGGGGCGAGGATATGTATGTGATCCAGCCCACCTCGAACCCGGCGAATGACAACCTGATGGAACTCCTCATCATGGTGGATGCGCTGCGCCGCTCCTCGGCCGCCCGGATCACCGCCGTGATCCCCTATTTCGGTTACGCCCGGCAAGACCGCCGCGCCAAGGCCCGCACGCCGATTTCGGCAAAGCTCGTCGCCAACCTGATCGAAACGGCAGGCGTGGACCGCGTGCTGACGCTCGATCTGCACGCTGCGCAGATTCAAGGCTTCTTCGACATCCCTGTCGACAACCTCTATGCCAGCCCGGTCTTTGCTCTTGATATCGAACATCATTTCCGCGGCCGGATGGATGACTTGATGGTTGTTTCGCCCGATGTCGGGGGCGTTGCCCGCGCGCGCGAAATCGCAAAGCGGATCAACGCGCCCCTCGCCATCGTGGACAAACGGCGCGAGAAAGCCGGGGAAGTGGCAGAGATGACGGTGATCGGCAATGTGCAGGGCAAGGCCTGCATCATTGTAGATGACATCTGCGACACGGCCGGCACGCTCTGCAAGGCCGCCGAAGTTCTGATGGAAAATGGCGCGACCGAGGTCCATTCCTATATCACCCATGGGGTGCTCTCTGGTCCGGCCATTGAGCGGGTGAAGAACTCCGTGATGAAATCGCTGGTCATCACCGATTCCATCGAACAGGGCGAAAAGCTGAAAGGCGCGCCGAATATCCGCGTGGTCCCCACCGCGCCGATGTTCGCCCAAGCGATCCTCAACATCTGGAACGGCACCAGCGTCTCCAGCCTGTTCGAAACCGAAACGCTCGTCCCGATCTATGAGGGCATGTATCAGCGCGGTTGAGCCAGGCGGAGGTCAATCCACCTCCCAAAGGTCGTCATCCTCGATCTGGCCAATCGCGATCCAATCCGCCCGCAGCCGGGCAATCCGTGTGTCTGACCATGTCCGAAACACAAGGTGAAACCCCTCGGGGCGAATGTTTTCGGCCGTCAGATCCGCTCGGGAATTCGTGGCGCTGTCGATATCCCACATCGAGATCGAGGTATGGACGACGGGCGCTTCCTTGAAGGGTTCCTTGAAGGTGACGACAAAGCGACATTCGCGGTCCCCCTCCCCCGTCCACATCACACCGCCATTCACGAAATCAGAAAACAAAAGGCGGCTTCCTTGCTGGATGCCGATACGACCGCTTGGGAATTTTCGCATACCGCCATTCCTTTTCCTGAGGGAAAAGAGCCAACTACATGATAAATACATCTAAATAAAAAAGGCCCCCATCCTCAGATGGGGGCCTTTGAACGAAAACGTCAAGCCAGATCAAAGCCCGACTTGTGCTTTCAGACCGAGAATATCGGACACCATCTTCTCGGCGGCATCCTTGTCCTCTGCCGTAGCGGCAAGGCCCCGCGCCTCTTCGACCAGTTGGTCGATCAAGGCACCCGTGGCTTCTTCCATCGGCACGGCGCGTTCGGCCAGAACGGTCACCGCACCTGCGTTGATGTCGGCAAAGCCGCCGGTCACCACATAGGATTTGGTGCCATCCGACCCAACCGCCTTGAGAATGCCGGGGCGCAGCGTGGTGATGGTGGGGGCATGCCCCTCCATCGCCGTCAGGTCGCCATCGGCACCGGGGATCATCACCTCGGTCGCCTGAACCGACGCGAGGCGCCGTTCT
>JALOTC010000030.1 GCA_025458085.1 Cypionkella sp.
TAAGGACAAGGCCATGAAAAGGCTTTCCTCTTCCTTTGCGGCACTGGTTGTTGCCGCACCCTTCGTCATGCCGATGCCCGTTCTGGCGCAAGATGATTTCGCGCTGGATGAAATCGTGGTCAGCGCCTTGCGCACGGCGGTGGAGCGTCTGCGCACCGGGGTTTCGGTGAGCGTTGTCGAGGCGGAGGAGATCGAGGCGGCCCGCGATACCTCGCTGGCCACGACGCTCTCTCGCCTTCCGGGTGTCAGTGTGTCCAGCTCTGGCCCTTTCGGGAATACGGCCAATCTGCGCATTCGCGGTGCTGATGGCCGGTATCTGGCGGTTTTCGTCGATGGGATCCGTGTTTCAGATCCGACGGGAACGACGGTCAGCTTTGACTGGGGTGGTCTGACGCCTGCGGGGATCGCCCGGATCGAGGTGCTGCGTGGGTCCCAATCGGCGTTGTGGGGCGGTGCGGCAGTTGGGGGGGTGGTCAACATCACCACACGCGGCGCGTTGGAAGACGGCACCCATCAGACCGTTGCGGTGGAAGCGGGGAGCTATGGCACCGGCAAACTCACCTATGGTCTGACCCATAAATCGGGCGGCACTGAGCTGGCCTTTACCGCATCGGCCTTGCGCACGGATGGTTTTTCTGCGGCAGACGGGGGGGCGGAAGACGATGGCGCGCGCGCGAACCGCCTCTCTTTTTCGCTGCGCCATCAGGTATCGGATACGCTGGCCGTTGGCGGTGCGCTCTTTGTGAATGATCTGACGCAGGATTTTGATGGTTATGGCCCGATCTGTCCGCCGGGCGTTCCGGCTTGGATCACGTTTTGTCTGAATGACATTGCAGGCAATCAGCAAAGCAAGACCGAGATCGGGGCGCGGGCTTTCGCCGAGTTGTCCTTTGGTGCGACGACCCATGTCTTTGAGGTCACGCAGTTTGATGTCGAGCGTCGCTACGTCGAGGCTGGCTTTGCCTCTGGTTATGACGGGCGCCGCCTGACCTTGGGCTGGCAGGCGACCACCGAAACCTCCGAGGTGCTGTCATTTGTCTATGGTCTTGATTGGTCGCGGGAAACGGCACGCTATACCAACCTGCCGACGGGCCGTGCCGATACAGAATTGCTTGGGGGCTTCGCGCAGGTGCTTTGGTCGCCATCGGATCGTTTCGACCTGTCTGCATCGCTGCGCCGCGACGTGAATTCTGGTTTTGGCGGCTTCACCTCGGGGCGGGTTGCCCTTGCCTTCCGTCCAAGCGAGACGACAACCCTGCGCGCGGCCTATGCCACGGGCTTCCGTGCCCCTTCTATTGATGAACGCTTTGGTGATTACGGCACCTTTGCCGGGAACCCAAACCTAGAGCCTGAAGAAAGCCGTTCTTATGAACTGGGTGTGGAGCAGAGCTTTGGTTCAGGCGCGTCGATTTCGGCCACATTGTTCCGGCTCGAAGTGGATAATCTGGTTTCGTATCGGTTCCTCTTGCCTGTCTCGACGCTCGAAAACTTGCCCGGCCGCTTTCGGACCGTGTCGGGCTTGGCCTTGCGTATACATATACCGATGGCCGCCGCCCGAATGGTGCGCGCCTGACACAGGTGCCTTATCACATGCTGGACCTGGTGGTCGATGCGCAGGTGACGGACCGTTTGGCAGGGCAGGTATCGGTCAAACATGTGGCGGGGCGTGTGGATAATGACGCGAATACCTTCACCCCCATCGATATGCCTGACTATACGGTAGTCAATGCGCAAGTCAGCTATGACCTGACCGACCGGACAGAGGCCTATTTGAAGGTCGAAAACCTCCTCGATACGGACTATCAGGTGGTTCAGGGCTATGGCACGCCGGGTCGATCCGTCTTTCTTGGCATTCAGTCAAAGTTCTGAGGCGCGCGATGGCTTTGGGCAAGGCACCGTTACGCTCAGGGCTGGGGGCGCTGCCCTTGGCCTGCCCATGGCCTCTGCGGGCCTGGGGGCGCTTGGCGTCTGCGTTTGGCACAGGGTTGGTTTTGATGACCATGGCCACGGCGTCCTTTTCACACTCTGCCCATGCCGAGCCCACGCCCGCCCGCGTGGTGTCCATGAACCTCTGCACGGATCAGATGGCCATGCTTTTGGCCGAGCCGGGGCAGTTGGTGAGCGTCAGCCATCTGGCGCTTGACCCGCTCGCCTCCACGATGGTCGAGGCAGCGGCTGGGTATGAGATCAATCGTGGTGGGGCCGAGCAGATTTTTCTGATGCAGCCCGATTTGGTGCTGGCTGGTACCTTCACCTCGGTCGCCTCGGTCACGCTTTTGCGCAGCCTTGGGGTCGAGGTGGTGCAGTTCCCGCCTGTGCAAAGCCTTGCGGATGTCGCGGGGCAGATGCGCGAGATGGGTGCGGTTTTGGGGCAGGCCGAACGGGGGGCGGCGATGGCTTCGGAATTCGAGGCAGCGGTGGCGGCCTTTCGGCACGAAGGGAGGGCCGCCACGGCAGCGATCTATTACCCCAATGGCTATACCACCGGGGCGGGGACCCTCTCGGATGATATTCTGCGCTTGACGGGCTTTGCCAATATCGGGGCCGAGGCAGGGATAACCGGCGGGGGCATCCTTCCGCTGGAGCGATTGGTCATGGCCGCGCCCGAGATGATCGTCACCTCCTCGCCCTATCCCGGCGCCTCGCGGTCAGAAGAAATCCTGATGCATCCGGCGCTTGCGGCGCTGCGGGCCAAGGCTGGCACGGCGCGGGTGACGGATGCGGATTGGATTTGTGGCCTGCCTTCCCTTCTTCGTGCGGTCGAAGGCATGGCTGCGGCGCGGGCGGGCCTGCCGGAATGACGCGGGTTGTCTTTCCCCTTCTGATCCTTCTGGTGGCGGGCCTGTTCTTTGCCTCTCTGCTGATTGGTCCGGCGGGGCTTGGTTTGAAGCAGGCGATGGCCGCGCTCTTTGGTCGGGGCGAGGGTGGCGATGCCGTGGTGATGGTGATGCGCGACATCCGCCTGCCGCGCGCCGTTCTTGGCCTTGCCGTGGGTGCGGCGCTGGGCCTTGCCGGTGCCGCGATGCAGGGGTTCTTGCGCAACCCCTTGGCCGAGCCTGGGTTGATTGGCGTCTCCTCCACCGCCGCCCTTGGGGCAGTGATCGCGCTGCAAACGGGGCTGGCTGCGGCCTTTACCCTTGCGCTGCCTTTGGCGGCGCTTTTGGGTGCGGTGCTGTCGGTGCTGTTGATCCTTCTGCTTGCTGGCCCCCGAGGCGGAGCCTTGACGCTGATCCTTGCCGGGATCGCACTTTCGGCTTTGGCTGGGGCGGGGACATCGCTTGTCCTGAACCTGTCGCCCAATCCCTTTGCTGCCGCCGAAATCGTTTTCTGGATGATGGGCAGCCTTGCTGATCGGTCGATGACCCATGTTTGGCTGGCGCTTCCCTTCATCACCCTAGGCTGTGCAGCCCTTCTGACCACGGGCCGGGGGCTGGATGCGCTGACCTTGGGCGAGGATGCGGCGCAAAGCATGGGGGTGGACCTTGCGCGCCTGCGCCTTGTGATCGTGCTAGGCACCGCTGCGGCGATTGGTGCGTCAGTCGCGGTGGCGGGGGCGGTGGGCTTTGTGGGACTGGTCGTGCCGCATCTTCTGCGGCCGCTGGTTGGCGCGCGGCCTTCGCGGCTTTTGCCGGCCTCTGCCCTTGGCGGGGCGGCGATGATCCTTGCCGCCGATATCGCCACGCGCCTGATCGCGCCCGACCGCGACCTGAAGCTGGGTGTTCTGACCGCGTTGGTGGGCGCGCCCTTCTTCCTCCATCTGATCTGGCGCATGCGGAGGGTGGAGGCATGAGCCTTATGTCCCTGTCCTCCCTGACCGTGCGGCGCGGGCAATGCCCGGTGGTCGATCATGTCGATCTGGCGGTGGAAAAGGGGGAATTTGTCGGCCTTCTTGGCCCGAATGGCGCGGGCAAGACCAGCCTTCTGCGCGCGGCCCTTGGGCTGTTGCCGCATGAGGGACGTTCGTCTCTTTCCGCGCTTGCCCCCGCTGTACGGGCGCGCACCGTCGCCTTTTTGCCCCAAGGACGCGAGATTGCTTGGCCCGTCACGGTGGCAGATCTGGTGGCTTTGGCCGAAGGGGGGGCAGAGGCGCAGGCGCGGGCCATCGCGCGGATGGGTCTGGAAAACTACCAGACCCGCCGCGCGACCGAACTGGCGCGTGCGCTGGCCCAAGATGCGCCCTTGCTTTTGGCCGATGAACCCGCCGCCGGGCTGGACCCAGAGGCGCAGATCCGTACCATGCAGGTCTTTCGCGATCTGGCCGAGGAGGGGCGTGGGGTTGTCGCCTCGATCCACGATCTTGGCCTTGCCGCGCGGCATTGCACGCGGTTGGTGCTTTTGCACCGGGGGCGGAAGGTGGCGGATGGCGCGCCGCGCGATGTGCTTTCACCCGAAAATCTGGCCGAGGTTTTCGGTGTGCGCGGGTTTCATGCCGAAACCGAGGATGGCCCTGTGTTCCAACCGCTTGGAGTGATCCGGTGATTACGGTCACGCTGGACCGGCCATGGTTGATCGCGCGGCTGGCGCAGCCGATGCGGGTGCTAAGCTGGGCGCCGATTGGTGCGGGGTATCAGGTGACGGCCAGCGTTCTTTGGCGCGAGGTGCGCAATGCCGATCTGTCGTTGAATTTCGATGCTGAAAGCTGGTTCGCGCAAGAGATGACCCGCTTTCCCGGTGCGGTTGGCATGATGACGAGCCGCGACATCGGCACTTATCAGGAGGCACGGTCCGAGGTCGAGGGCATTGCCGCCCATGCGCTGGCAACCGTGGGCCTGACCAATGGCGAGGCGGTGGGGCACCGTCGCGACTGGGGCCCGCGCGATTTTGGTACGATCAACATTCTGGTCGCGACCACCGCCCCGTTGACCGAGGCCGCGCAACTGGAGGCGCTGTCGATTGCCGTTCAGGCGCGCACGGCAGCCGTGATCGCGGCGGGGGTGGATGGTCCCACGGGCCGGGTGACGGGAACGGGGACCGATTGCCTCGCGCTGGCTTGCCCGATTGGCGATATGCCCTATGCCGGCCTGCATACGGCGGTGGGAGAGGCCATCGGAGCCGCGACCCGCGCTGCTGTGGCCAAGGGGGCCGAGGATTGGAAGCGCTGGTTTGCGGCGGAAACTGCAAAGGCGGAGGCATGAGTTACCATCGCATCGTTTGCCTGACCGAAGAAACGGTCGAGACACTTTACCTTTTGGGCGAAGAGGCGCGGATCGTGGGCGTGACGGGCTATGCCGTGCGCCCGGCCCGTGTGCGGCGCGAAAAGCCGCGTATGGGTGCTTTCACCAGTGCCGATGTGCCACGTATACTTGCTTTGCGCCCCGATCTGGTGCTGACCTTTTCCGATCTTCAGGCAGAGATCGCGGCGGAGTTGATCCGGGCCGGCGTGGAGGTGCATGCCTTCAACCAGCGTGATGTGGCGGGAATTTTGGCCATGATCCGCCGTCTTGGCGCGATGGTCGGGGCGGGAGAAAAGGCCGAGGCGCTGGCCGCCGGATATGAGGCGCGGATTGCCGCCCTGCGGGCGACGCCGCGCCCTTACCGCCCCCGCGTTTGGTTCGAAGAATGGGATGATCCCCTGATTTCAGGCATCGGCTGGGCATCAGAATTGGTCGGCATCGCAGGAGGAGATGATATTTTTCCCGAACTCGCCCGCGAACCTTTGGCCAAAAATCGCATCCTGTTACCCGATCACGTCGCCGCCCGCGGGCCCGAGGTGATCTTGGCCAGTTGGTGCGGCAAAAAGGTGAACCGCGCACGAATCATGGCACGCCCCGGCTGGGCCGATCTGCCTGCCATTCGTGCGGGACGTATTCACGAGATCAAGTCGCCCCTGATCCTGGCCCCCGGACCGGCAGCGCTGTCTGATGGGCTTGATGCGCTTGTGTCTGCGCTTTGGGGCGAGGCCACTACGGGGTAGGGCTAAGCCGCAAGTCCTGTCGCAGGCTGCCATCCACGTTGAACACGAGGGCCCGGCCGTCGGTCGTTGTGACAAGGATATAATCCCGCGCCATGGTCACCGAATGGGCGGTGGAGCCATCGGGCAGGACGAGACCTTCGGGCAGGATCGGCGCGCCACCCGGCATGCGGGTGACAAGCACGACGCTGATGGTTATGACGCCGATGATCATGGTGACCATCAAGGTGATCACCAATCCTTTCAGAAAGCGCAGCGAAGGCGGAAGGCTTTCGGTGTCAGGGGCAGGGTTCATGCGGCTTCTCTGTGATGACGACGAGACGGGCGAAGAGGCGGCTGAGGTCTTGACCGTGACCCTGCCCGAAGGCGCGGCTGACCGCCTTGATAAGGCGCTTGCCCGCGCGGTGCCAGAGGAAGCGGCACTTTCACGCACGCGGCTTTCGCGGATGATCGCCGATGGTGCTGTGCGGATCGCGGGCGTGGCCGTGACGGACCCAAAGGCCAAGGTGGAAGGGGGCGCAGAGGTCACGCTGGTGCTGGAGGCACCGGAGGCGATTGAAACCCTGCCGGAAAACATTCCACTGGCGGTAGTTTATGACGATGCCGATCTGATCGTGATCGACAAACCCGCAGGCATGGTGGTCCATCCCGCCCCCGGCAGCCCGCGCGGCACGCTGGTCAATGCGCTGCTGCATCACTGCGGAGAAAGCCTTTCGGGCATCGGTGGGGCGCGGCGACCGGGCATCGTGCATCGGATCGACAAGGATACCTCGGGCCTTCTGGTCGTGGCCAAGACGGACCGGGCGCATCAGGGGCTAGCAGTGCAATTCGAGCGCCACAGCGTCACGCGGCATTATCTGGCGCTGGTGCATGGCGTGCCTTCGGCATCCGATCCGCGTTTGCGCGGCACGCGGGGCGTAAGCTTTGAGGCGGGCGGGATCATCCGTATTGCCACCCATCTGGCCCGCCATCGCACTGACCGGCAGCGGCAGGCAGTGGTCTGGTCCGAAGGCCGCCATGCCGTGACCCGCGCACGGGTGATTGAAGCCTTTGCCGATCAGGCGGCGCTGGTTGAATGTTGGCTGGAAACCGGCCGCACCCATCAGATCCGGGTGCATATGGCCTATGCGGGCCATGGGCTTTTGGGTGATGCCACCTATGGCGGCAAGCGCAAGCTTTCGCCCAAAGTACTGGGCGAGGCCGCGGCGGAAGCGGGGAGCAGCTTCGCCCGCCAGGCGCTTCATGCAGCGACCTTGGGCTTTGATCACCCTGTCACGGGCGCAAGGCTGGAATTCGAAAGCCCGCTTCCACCCGATCTGGTCGGGCTTCTGGCGGCTTTGCGTGACACAAAATGATGCAAAAGCCGGTCTGCGCTGACATTCCCGTGATGGGGGCGACATAAACCTTACCCTTCGGATCGGGAATTCATTGATGATACGTTAACATCTGCGTGTTAGCCCCGGACAGCTTGGGGCGCGCGCCTAAGATCAGACGTGCCGGGGCCATCTGTCCCGGAAAACAAAGGGGGCGATTGATGAGCAGCTACACCACCCTTCCCGCACCAAGCCCTGAGCAGGGGCTGAACCGCTATTTGCAGGAAATCAGGAAGTTTCCTCTGTTGGAGCCTGAGGAGGAGTATATGCTCGCCAAGGCTTGGGTCGAACGTCAGGACCCAGAGGCTGCGCATCGCCTTGTCACCAGCCACCTGCGTTTGGCAGCAAAGATCGCCATGGGCTATCGCGGTTACGGCCTGCCGCAGGCAGAGGTGATTTCGGAGGCAAATGTGGGCCTGATGCAGGCGGTGAAACGGTTTGATCCCGAAAAGGGCTTCCGCCTTGCGACTTATGCGATGTGGTGGATTCGCGCGAGTATTCAGGAATATATCCTGCGGTCTTGGAGTGCGCAAGGCCAAGGCCAAGGTGGGCGCGCTGGAAGATGGCGACCTGCGGCCCGAAAATGTGGCGCAGATCGCCAAGGATCTGAGCGTGACGGAAACCGAGGTGGTGGAAATGAACCGCCGCCTTGCCGGGGCCGATGCCTCGCTTAACGCCACTGTCGGGTCCGAAGATGGCGGCGCGCAATGGCAGGATTGGCTGGAAGATGAGGACAGCGATCAGGCCGAGGCTTATGCCGAGCGGGATGAAATGGATGCGCGCCGCGCGCTTCTGGCACAGGCCATGTCGGTTCTGAACGACCGGGAGAAGGATATTCTCATGCAGCGCCGTTTGGCCGAAGAACCTGTGACGCTGGAGGAGCTGTCCGAAAGCTATGGGGTCAGCCGCGAACGCATTCGCCAGATCGAAGTGCGCGCCTTTGAGAAGTTGCAGGAAAAAATGCGCGAACTGGCGCGTGTGAAGGGGATGCAGATCCCCGCCTAAGGCCGGTTTTGCCCGCGGCAGCCTCTCTGTCGCGGGTGCGCTTGTCGTTTTCATTTGCGTGCCCGCGGTAGAGGTTCTAGGCAGCGGCGCAGTGATGAATTGATCCGGTTGAAGGACCAGCCCGCAGATGACCATGCTTGGAACCTTCCTCAAGCCGATGCACCCCGAAGGCTATAAATTCGTGGGGATCTTTGCCGCCATTACCCTGATCCTGTTCCTGATCTGGGAACCTTTGGGGTGGCTGGGCGTGGGCCTGACGGTCTGGTGCTATTACTTCTTTCGGGATCCAAAGCGCGCGGTGCCGCAGGGCGCGGGTCTGATCGTCTCCCCCGCTGACGGCGTGGTGTCTTTGATCGAACGCGCCGTGCCGCCGGCCGAACTGGGCATGGGGCCGGACCCTTTGCTGCGCGTGTCGGTGTTCATGTCGGTGTTCAATTGCCATGTGAACCGCGCGCCTGTGGCGGGGGTGATCGGGGCCATGAGCTATCGGCCCGGCAAGTTCCTCAATGCCTCGCTTGACAAAGCATCCGAAGATAATGAGCGGAATTCGCTGCGCATTGACCTGCCCGATGGCCGCCAGATTGCCGTGGTCCAAATCGCCGGTCTGGTCGCGCGGCGAATCATGTGGTGGGTGAGCGAAGGGCAGGGGGTGCGTACGGGCGAACGCTTTGGGCTGATCCGCTTTGGCTCACGCCTTGATGTCTATCTGCCCGAAGGCGTCGCCCCGCAGGTCGCACTGGGCCAGACGATGGTGGCGGGTGAAACCGTGCTGGCCGTGCTGGGCCGCGACTTGCCGCAAACCGTGGGCCGGATGGAATGACCGACGAGCCGCCGCCCAGCCCGCTGCCCCCCCCTCCGCGGCGGCGGATGCACATCTTTCAACTTCTGCCCAACCTGATTTCCATCCTTGCGCTCTGTTCCGGCCTGACCGCGATCCGCTTTGCGGTGGAAGGCCAGTTCGGCATGGCTGTCGGTCTGATCGGGCTTGCCGCTGCGCTGGACGGCATCGACGGGCGGCTCGCGCGGATGCTGAAATCCGAAAGCGCAATTGGCGCGGAACTCGACAGTCTGTGTGATCTGGTGAATTTTGGCGTCACGCCGGCGCTGGTGCTGTATTACTGGGGCCTCAGTGGCGATACCTCGCTGGGCTGGATCGCGGTCTTGATCTTTGCTGTCTCCACCATGCTGCGCCTTGCGCGGTTCAACGTTGGCAATAAAGTGGCTGAGGGTGAAGAAAAGCCAAAGGGCTTTGTCGGCGTGCCGTCCCCCGCCGGGGCGATGCTGGCCTTGGGACCGATCTATCTGACCTATGCCTTCGGCCCCGCCTTTCAGCCGCCGGATTTTGCCGTGGCACTGTGGATGGTGTTTGTCGGCGGATTGATGATCAGCCGTATCCCGACCCCAAGCTTCAAGGGCGTGCGGATTTATGCCGAGAATGCACGCTACATCCTGATCGGCTCTGTTGCTTTGGTTGCGGCGCTTCTGACATATCCGTGGGTGACACTGCTTTTGCTTGATCTTTTCTACCTGGGGGCGATTGTGGTGGTCTGGCGCCGCAGTGCAAAATCCCTCAGGAGTGTTGTCTGACATGGAATTGAATGACGTCCGCAAGTCCTATGCCCGTTGGGCTCCGATTTATGACCGTACCTTTGGCCAGATCACCCGCGCTGGCCGCAGGCGTGCGGCGGATGTTCTGAACGGTCTTGGTGGGCGGATTTTGGAAGTCGGCGTCGGCACTGGCCTGTCCCTTCCGTCCTATCGCCCTGACGTCTCTGTCACCGGGATCGATGCCAGTGCCGATATGCTGGAAAAAGCGCGCGAAAAGGTGGCCGAACTCGGCCTGAAGAATGTCGAGGCTCTGCGCCTGATGGATGCCCGTGCCATGGACTTCCCTGATGCATGCTTTGACCATATCAGTGCGCTTCATATCATGTCGGTCGTGCCAGAGCCGGAGCGGGTGATGGCCGAAATGGCGCGCGTTCTGCGCCCCGGCGGGACGATTGTGATCGTCAACCATTTTGCCCGCGACCCCGAAGAAAAAGGCGCACTCCCGGTGCTTGAACGGATGGCGGCGCCTTTTGCCGCGCTTTTGGGGTGGCATTCTGATTTCTCGCGTGCCCATGTCAGCCGCACACCGGGCCTGCGTCTGATCGAGGAAATGCATCTGCCACCCTTTGGGATGATGACGCTGCTACGCTTCCGCAAGGACTGATCCCCCTTTCGCCGGCTGCTTCAAGCCGTTAGCCTTGGCTGAATGACTGGGGGGACGTCTTGATGAAAACCATCCGCTGGGGAATTCTGGGCGCTGCGAAATTTGCGCGCGACCATATGGCGCCTGCCATTCACGCGGCAGAAGGGGCAGAACTTGTGGCCTTGGCCACATCGGACCCTGCCAAGGCTGCCGGCTTTTCCGCCTTTTGCCCCAGCCTTCGGCTGCACGAAAGCTATGATGCTTTGCTGGCGGACCCCGGCGTGGATGCGGTTTATATCCCCTTGCCCAACCATCTGCATGTGGAGTGGACGCTCAAAGCAGTGGCCGCAGGCAAGCATGTGCTGTGCGAAAAGCCTATCGCCCTGCAAGCGACCGAGATCGACCGCCTGATCGCCGCCCGCGACGCAAGTGGGCTTTTGGTGGCCGAAGCCTTCATGATCCTCCACCATCCGCAATGGCACCGTGCCAAGGAATGGCTGGAGGCGGGCGAGATCGGGACCCTGCGCCATGTCGACGCAGCCTTCAGCTATAACAACGAGGCTGAACCCGGCAATATTCGCAATCGCACAGAGACGGGCGGGGGCAGCCTTCCAGATATCGGGGTCTATACCTTTGGCTCCGTCCGGTTCGTGACTGAGGCAGAACCCGAGGCATTGCAAGCCCGCATCCGGCGCGAAAACGGGGTCGAGGTCTTTGCGCAGGTCTGGGGCACGATGGTGGGCGCTGGGCGACGTTTTACTTATGGTTCAATGACCTCCATGCGACTCTTCAACCGGCAGGAGGTTGTGTTCCAAGGGGATCGCGGCATGATCCGTGTGAGTTCTGCGCCCTTTAACGCCAATGTCCATGATCTTGCCGAAGTCGAATTGCACCGGCCGGGACAGCGGGTGGTGACGGATCGGTTCCCAACCGCGAACCAGTACAAGCTTCAGGTGGAGGCCTTTGGGCGGAGCCTGCGCGATGGTCTGCCCTATCCCTGCCCGCTGGAATTCGTGCGGGGAACACAGGCCATGATCGATAGGGTGCATCAAGTGGCACTGGACATCTCGCTCTGAAATTGCACAGTCTAGTGCGGTGGTATGTACTCCACCTCCGCCCGTTTTGGCGGCACCTTGAAGGACCTTTGCCGTGACCCGGTCCCGCCTGCCCGACATGGACGATCCTGAATTGGCGCGTGTCACCGATACGGGCCTGCCGTTCGAGACGGCGCTGAATGCATCGCAGGTGCAGCTTCTGGCGCAAGAGGTGATCTTGCGGGTTGCGGCGCAGGCACGGGAATTGCGGGCCGAAGCGCGGCTGGCAAGCGTGGCGCGCGTGGAGCATCTGGCCGAGGCTCTTTTGGCCCCCGCACCGGATGATACGGCCGCCGGTTTGGTGCGCGATGCGCGACTGGCGGGGATGGCTGCGGATACGCTCTATCACGGTTTGCTGGCCGGGGCGGTCAAGACGATCGGGCAGGCCTGGAGTCGGGGTGAGGTCGCGCTGCCCGATGTGATGCGTGCCTCGGGCCGGGTCTGGCGGATCATGCGGGACCTGCGCGATGTCTTTGTGGAGATCACCGCGCGCAAGCCCGGGCAGCGGGCCGTACTGGCGCTGTGTCCGGGGGAGTGCCACACGATCGGCCTGACGATGACGGCTGATGATCTACGCCGTCGGGGCTGGGAGATCGAGCTTTTGATGGGTTATGACGACGAAGGCCTGATCGAAAGGCTGGAGGAATCTCTGCCCACGACTGTGGCGATTGCCGCGACGAATGATGATCTGGCCCTGCCCTTGGCCCGAACCATCGTGGCGATCCGCGCGCATTTGCCGGGGGTCTGGGTGCTTTTGGGCGGGCAGATCGTGGTCAGTGTGCCCGATATCCTGAACATATCCGGTGCGGATGCCATGGCCAATTCAGCCGATGATGCCGAACGCGCAATGCTGGACCATTTCGCCGAGCTTGAGGCGCGGCGCACCAATCGGCTGTGAGGGGCGGCGATGGCGGGCGGATGGGCGCGTGATGGCGCGGTGCAAGAGCAGATCGACGCTTCGATCGAGGATGAGCTGGCCCGCCTGCGTGCGCGTCCGCCCCTGCAAGGGGAAAGCCTGTCGGAATGTGCTGAATGTGGCGACGATATCCCGGCCGCGCGCCAAGCCGCGCTGCCGGGGGTGAAGCTTTGCCTTGCCTGTCAGGTGGCCCGCGACGCACAAAGAAAAACCCGCCCCGGCGCGGGTCGAAGGATAGTCAGTTGCGCTGACGCCACGCCACCTTTGGGTTGATCTTGGTCGTTTCCGTCGGTTGCATGAAGCCGGGGAGGGCTGTCTGCCCTCCCCGGACCCCTCCCGAGAGTATTTTTGCCAAGATGAAGTGGTGGTCGTCAGGCTTTTCGTTGGTCAGGCTTCCATCGCCTCCAGTTCGTCAATGAAGCCTGCAATCATACTCAGCCCCTTGTCCCAGAAGGCTGGGTCGGACAGATCGAGGCCGAAGGGGGCGAGCAGGTCTTTATGGTGTTTCGAGCCGCCAGCTTTTAGGAGTTCGAAGTACTTTTCTTCGAATTCGGGCAGCCCGCCCTGATACGCCGCATAAAGCGCATTCACCAGACCGTCGCCAAAGGCATAGGCATAGACGTAGAAGGGCGAATGGACGAAATGCGGGATATAGGCCCAGAAGGTTTCATATCCGTCCATGAACTCAAAGGCATCGCCAAGGGACTGGGCCTGAACGCTCATCCATAGGGCGTTGATGTCATCGGGGGTCAGTTCCCCTTCGGCCCGCGCGGCGTGCAATTTGCATTCGAAATCATAAAAGGCGATCTGGCGGACGACCGTGTTGATCATATCCTCGACCTTGCCAGCCAACAGCGTCTTGCGCTCGGCAGGGGTTTTTGCGGCGTCGAGCAGTTTACGGAAGGTCAGCATTTCGCCAAAGACGCTGGCCGTTTCGGCGAGCGTCAGAGGGGTGGAGGAGAGGAGTTCCCCCTGTCCTGCAGCCAGCACCTGATGAACGCCATGGCCGAGTTCATGGGCCAAGGTCATCACATCGCGCGGTTTGCCAAGGTAATTCAGCATGACATAGGGGTGCACGGTGCTGACCGTGGGGTGGGCGAATGCCCCCGGCGCCTTGCCGTGTTTGACGCCTGCGTCGATCCAGCCCTTTTCGAAGAAAGGTTTCGCAAGGTCAGCCATGCGCGGATCGAACGCGCCATAAGCATCGAGCACGGTGCGGGTGGCTTCTTCCCAGCCTACGGTCCGGGGCGGCTCTAAGTTCAGAGGCGCGTTACGATCCCAGACTTGCAGACGGTCCAGCCCCATCCACTTGGCCTTGAGCCGATAGTAGCGGTGCGAGAGTTTGGGATAGGCGGCGACGACGGCATTGCGCAGTGCCTCCACCACTTCGGGTTCCACGTGGTTCGAGAGGTGCCGCCCATGCTGGGGCGAGGGCATCTTGCGCCAGCGGTCGTGGATTTCTTTCTCTTTCGCCAGGGTATTGTGGATGCGGGCGAAGAGTTTGATGTTGCGGTCAAAGACGGTTGCAAGCGCGCGGGCGGCGGCTTCGCGCTTGGTACGGTCGCTGTCGGTCAATAGGTTCAGCGTGGCTTCGAGGTTCAGCTCCTCCTCCTCGCCCGCCACAGAGAACATCAGCCCTGCCATCGTTTCGTCGAACAATTTGTTCCACGCGCTGGCCCCCACCACGCTTTCGTCATGCAGAAAGCGTTCAAGCTCATCTGAAAGCTGGTGAGGCCGCATCGCGCGCATCCGGTCGAACACCGGCTTGTATCGGGCAAGGGCGGCATTGGCGGCCAGAAGCGCCTCTAGATGCGCGTCGTCCAGCCGGTTGAATTCAAGGCTGAAGAACACCAAGGGCGTGGTGAAGGTGGTGATTTCATCCTGACAATCGGCCATGAATTTGGCACGTTCGCTATCCATCGTGTTCTGATAGTAGCGCAGGCCCGCGTAGGACATGATCCGCCCGGCGATGATGTCGATCTTCTCATAGGCTTCGACGCAAGCAAGGAGGCCCGGCGCATCCAGCGTGGCAAGCTTGCCTTGGTAGGTGGCGGCAAAATCGGCACAGGCTTTTTCAAGCCATTCCAGATCGTCGGTCAGCGCTTTCGCATCAGGGGCGGGGTAAAGATCGGTCAGGTCCCAATCGGGCAACTTGCCCAGACCGCCTGAGGCGGCATTGGCGTCAAAGACAGGGCGGGGCAGGGGCAGGGTCATGGGACGTCCTTTCATTCGTTACCGCACATCTAGGGCGGGCGATGGGCAAAGTGCAACCGCCCGCGCGGGGCTTGGCTTCACGACTGCGCCACGCGCAGCAATGCGCGCAGGCTGTCGATCGTGTCGATCTGATCCGGCGTCTTGTCACGCCGCCAGCGGACCATGCGGGGAAAGCGCAGCGCGATGCCACTCTTGTGGCGCGGGCTTTCCTGAATCCCTTCAAAGGCCAGTTCAAAGACCAGTTCCGGCGGCACGCGGCGCACGGGGCCAAAGCGTTCCAGCGTATGCTTCTGCACCCAGCGGGTGATTTCGGCAAATTCCGCGTCCGTCAGGCCGGAATAGGCCTTGGCAAAGGGGACAAGGTCGTTGCCATCCCGGACTGCAAAGGTGAAATCGGTGTAAAGGTTCGCGCGCCGCCCGTGGCCTGCTTGGGCATAAATCATCACCGCATCAACGGAATAGGGGTCGATCTTCCATTTCCACCAATCGCCCCGCTTGCGCCCAACGTGATAGGACGAGGTCAAACGCTTCAGCATCAGCCCTTCGGTGCCCGTCTCACGCGCAGTGCTGCGGGCGGCAGCAAGAGCTGTCCAGTCGGGCGCTGCAACGCGGGGCGAAGGGGCAAGCGGCAGGTTGGGAGGAAGGCGCAGGAGCAGCGCCTCCATCCGCGCGCGGCGCGTGGATAGGGGGAGGGGGCGCAGGTCCTGACCGTTTTCTTCCAGCAGGTCATAGGCCAGCATCCGCGCTGGTGCCTCGGTCAGGAGTTTGCGCGGCACGGTCTTGCGCCCGATGCGCTTTTGCAGATCGGCAAAGGGCAGGGGGGCATTGTCGCGCCAGCCAAGCACTTCACCATCCAGCACCGTGCCGGGGGGAAGGAAATCGGCCAAGGGCGCGAATTCGGGGAAACGGTCAGTGATGAGTTCTTCCCCCCGCGACCACAGCGCAAAGGCGCCGGGTCGAGTGACGAGCTGCCCCCGGATACCATCCCATTTCCATTCGGCGAGCCAGTCGGCGACGGGGCCAAGGCTTTCGGGCGCATCCTCCAAGGGCGCGGCAAGGGCAAAGGGATAAGGCCGGGCATCGCCAGTGTCTTGGGTAGCCCCCTTGCCGGTGACAAGCGCCTCGAAGGTGATGCGCGCCGGGTCCCAATCGCCCATCAGGCGGTGGGCGAGGGTGGCTTCCTCCTCCCCCGTCGCCTGGGCCAGCGCGCGGACCATCAGCCCTTGGCTGACACCCATGCGAAAGCCCCCGGTCAGGAGTTTGTTGAAGAGAAAGCGTTCCTCTGGGCCAAGGCTTGCCCAAGCCTCTGCCACAAACGCGCGGCGCGCGGCCTCGGGTTGGCCGGTCAGGGCGATCAGGCGGCGGAGCGTGGCGTCTAGACCGGGGTCGGCTGCTTGTAACGCGGGTGGCAAAAGCCGCGCGATTGTTTCGGCCAAATCGCCCGCCACGGCATAGCTTTCCTCGAACAGCCAGAGCGGAATACCTGCCGCATCGGACGCCCAAAGGCGAAGTTCGGTGCTGTTCACCACCCGTTTGGGCCTGCGGTGCGGAAATAGCTGGCCAAAGCCATAGTCTTGGCCCCGGTTTTGGTGGTGGTGTCCAGTTCCGAAAAAAGGGCAGCAAAGGCCTTCATTCCTGCGCTTCCACCTCGCTGGGCTCTGCCTCATCGCCCCCGAATTCGGTCTGGACGATCCCGGCCTCATAGCCCTGTTCCTCCAGCCAGCGGCGAAAGGGGGCGGTATAGCCATGGGTGACAAAAACGCGGCTCGCGCCGGTTTCGCGAATGGCGGTGTTTAGCGCGGGCCAATCGGCATGGTCCGAGATGACAAAGCCCGTGCCATAGCCGCGCCTGCGGCGGATGCCGCGCAGCGCCATCCAGCCGCTGGCAAAAGCCTCGTCAGACGGGGCAAAGCGCCGTGCCCAAGGGGTGCCAAGCGCCGAAGGGGGCGCGATGACCAAAGCGCCGGGGTGGGATTTGGCATCTACGCCTGCGGTCACGCGGATGGTGGGGGGGATCGCATAGCCCTGATCGCGCAGGATGCGGGTTGTCTCCTCCACCGCGCCATGGGTCAGGATCGGGCCAAGGGCGGGCAACATCGACATCAGGCGCTGCGCCTTGCCCAAACCATAGGCGGCGAGGATGGAGGTCTTTCCCTCGGCCCGGTTAGCCGCCCACCATTCGGCGATCTGGTTGGCCACTTCTTGCTGCGGGGCCCAGCGAAACAGGGGCAGGCCAAAGGTGCACTCGCTGATGAAGGTATGGCATCGGATGGGCTCAAAGGGTTCGGACAGGCCATCTGCCTCCAGCTTGTAATCGCCCGAAACCACCCAGACCTCGCCCTTATGTTCCAGCCGGATCTGCGCCGATCCCGGCACATGGCCTGCGGGGTGAAAGCTGACTTCCACATCGCCAATCCGCCGCGCCGTGCCATAGGCGATACCTTCGGCCCGGATTTCGCCCAGTCGGTGACGGATCACAGGCAGCGCCTGTTCGGTGGCAAGATATGCTCCATGCCCCCAACGCGCATGGTCCGAATGGCCATGGGTGACCAGCGCGCGTTCCACTGGGCGCCACGGGTCGATGAAGAAATCCCCCGCCGCGCAATAAAGCCCACGGTCGGTGAAAGAGAGGAGAGGGCCTGCCATGCGCGAAGGGTAGCATGGGCGGCGGGGCGGGAAAGGGCTGTGATTGCCCAAAAAATGGGCGGATGCACCCGCATAGGGCGTATTTTTGGCCTTGGGGCTTTCATGGCGGGCAAGGCGCTGCTTAACTTCCCTCATCCAAGGGTGAGGGGGTAAAGGTGACCGCCTGTTTCAATGAAATGTTCGAGGGCGGCTCGGTGCGCCCGCCCTATGCGCGGTTGCAAGATTGGATGGCGGCTATGCCCGCCGAATTGCGCCAGATGAAACAGGCAGAGGCAGAGTCGCTGTTTCGCCGGATCGGGATCACTTTTGCTGTCTATGGCGAAGGGGGCGATCCGGATCGCCTCATCCCCTTTGACATGTTCCCCCGTGTCTTTTCCGCCGGTGAATGGGCGCGGTTGGAGCGAGGGATCAAGCAGCGGGCAAGGGCGCTGAACGCCTTTCTCGTCGATGTTTACGGGCGGGGCGAGATCTTGCGGGCGGGCCGCATTCCTTCGCGGCTGGTCTATCAGAACGAGGCTTATGAACAGGCAGTTGCCGGTTTCGTCCCGCCCCGCGGGGTCTATTCCCATATCGTGGGGATTGATCTGGTGCGCACCGGGCCAGAGGACTTCTTCGTGCTGGAGGATAATTGCCGCACACCGTCTGGGGTCAGCTATATGCTGGAAAACCGCGAAATCATGATGCGGATGTTCCCCGATCTGTTCCGCGAAAACCGGATCGAACCGGTGGACAGCTACCCCGAAAAACTGCGCCGCACGCTGGCGAGCGTCGCCCCCGCGAAGTGCGACCGGGAACCAACGGTGGTGATCCTGACGCCGGGGCATTTCAACAGCGCCTATTACGAACACAGTTTCCTGGCCGATCTGATGGGCGTGGAACTGGTCGAGGGGCAGGACTTGTTTGTCGAAGGCGAATTCGTCTTTATGCGCACGACCGAAGGGCCAAAGCGCGTGGATGTCATCTATCGCCGGATCGATGATGCCTTTATCGATCCGCTGTGTTTCCGCCCCGACTCCATGCTTGGCGTACCGGGCTTGATGGATGTCTATCGCTCTGGTGGGGTCAGTATTTGCTCTGCCCCCGGTGCGGGCGTGGCCGATGACAAGGCGGTCTATACCTTCGTTCCCGAAATGATCCGTTTCTACCTTGGCGAAGAGCCGATCTTGCAGAACGTCCCCACATGGCAATGCGGCAAGGCGGAGGATTTGAAATATGTCCTGTCGCATCTGCCGGAACTGGTGGTGAAGGAAGTCCATGGCTCGGGCGGCTATGGGATGCTGGTTGGCCCGAAATCGACCGTGGATCAGGTAGAGACGTTTCGCGCCAAAATACTGGCCAATCCGTCGAACTATATCGCGCAGCCGACCTTGGCCCTGTCCACCACCCCGACGTTCGTGGCCGAAGGTGTCGCGCCGCGCCATGTGGACCTGCGTCCCTACTGCCTCGTGGGGGAGCGGATCGAGCTTGTTCCCGGTGGGTTGACGCGTGTGGCGCTGACCGAAGGGTCGCTGGTCGTGAACTCCTCCCAAGGGGGTGGGGTCAAGGACACTTGGGTTCTGGCGGAGTGACGGGCGATGCTATCAAGAACCGCTGACAACCTGTTCTGGATCGCCCGCTATATCGAACGGGCGGAAACGGCCGCGCGTCTGTTGGAGGTGGGCGCGCGGATGGCGCTGATCCCCTCGGCCGCGGGATATCGCAACGAATGGGACTCGCTTCTGTCCGCTTCGGGTACGGCGGATGGTTTTGCGCGCAAATATGGCGATCCGGTCCAGCGCAATCTGGAAAGTTGGTTGTTTTTCGATCGCGACAACCCTTCCTCTGTGGCCAGTTGCATTACCGCCGCGCGGGAAAATGGCCGGATCGTGCGCACTGCGCTGACGACACAGGCGTGGGATGCGCTCAACACCGCCTTTCAGGAATTGCGCACGCTGGAACGCCAGCCGCGCAGTGCGTTGGAACTTTCGCGGCTGACGGAATGGACGATGCGCCACGCAGCCCTTGTGCGCGGCACGATCGACGCCACCCTTTTGCGCAATGACGGGTGGGATTTCCTGAACCTCGGCTTTTATCTCGAACGGGCCGATAACACCGCGCGTCTGATGGACGTGAAATACTACGTCCTGCTGCCCAAAGTGGAATTTGTGGGTTCCGGCCTTGATAACTTTCAATGGACTACGCTTTTGCGTGCCATGTCGGCGCATCGGGCCTTTCACTGGGCCTATGGGGGTGAGGTGACGGCGGGCAAGATCGCGCATTTCCTGATCTTGAACACGCAATGCCCTCGGAGCCTCATCACTTGCGCCGAAGGAATGATGACCCATCTGGAGCGTCTCGCCCGCGGCTATCACCGTCGCACAGCCGCCCAGGAAGCGGCGCGCAACCTTCTGTCCAAGCTCGCGGAACTGCGGGTCGAAGATATTTTTGACGAAGGTCTGCACGAATTCCTGACCCGCTTTATCCGTGAGGTGGGGGAATTGGGGGCGGTGGTGCATGACAGCTATTTGCACGGGGATGTGCGCTGATGCTTCTAAAAGTGGATCATGTGACGCGCTATGCCTATGACCAGCCCGTGCGCGGGGTGGTGCAAAGCCACCGGCTCACCCCGGCAGTCTGCGAAGGGCAGAGAGTGCTGAGTTGGACCGTCACGGTCAGCGATGGCCAGATGGGCGGTGGCTTTCGCGATGGCGCGGGCGATTGGGTGCAGGCATGGACCGTGCTGGGCCCCGTAAGCGACATTACCGTGCGGGTCGAAGGGGTGGTGGAAACCGCAGATACCGCAGGCGTCCTGCGGGGGCATCGCGAAACCATCCCACCTGCGGTTTACTTGCGGGATACCCCGGCGACCGAGGCGGATGTCGCCTTGGCACAGCTTTGCGCAGGGGTTGATGTGGCGACTGATGCGCTGGCGGCTGCCCATGAACTGTCGCGCCGGATCAGCGAGGCTATAGCCTATCGTCCCGGCGTGACCCATGCCCATACCACTGCGGCTGAGGCGTTGGCGCTTGGCGAAGGCGTCTGTCAGGATCATGCCCATGCCATGATTGGCGCGGCACGTCACCTCGGCCTGCCCGCGCGCTATGTCTCGGGCTATCTGCATGCTTCTGCCGATGGTGTCCCGCACGAGGCCGCCCATGCCTGGGCAGAGGTGTTTCTGCCTGCGCTCGGCTGGGTGGGCTTTGACCCCTCCAACCGCTGCTGTCCGAATGATGGCTATGTGCGTCTTGGCTCGGGCCTTGATGCGCGTGATGCAGCACCCATACGGGGGATCGCGCGGGGGCCGGGGCAGGAACGGTTGGATGTGACGGTTGCCGTGCAGATGCAGCAGTGATCGTCGTTCTGTGGCGAAATTCCATGATTTTGCCCCGGATCTGACACATCCCGAGAAGACGGTGCAGCATGGATGTTCCTGTTCGGGGTGACGCCGATGCCTTTGCGCTATGATTTCGACATTCTGGACCTGTCCGGGCGGACGGGCGCTGTTGATGCAGGGCTCAGTGCTTTTCTGCGCCGCGCCGGTCTTGCGGGGGATGAAACGGCGCATCGCGTGGCGCTATTCCGCGATACTGCCACGGCTGAGGCGTTGCATCACGCGCCAGAAGCGCTGCGCGACTGGATGCTGGCTGCGGGGTTCGGCTTGACCACGCAGGACTCCGGCCTTCCGTCAGATCGCTATCGCTCCGAAGACGAAGACCTGCGGATCGAAATCATCGCACGTTTGGCGCAAACGGCGGCAGATTTTCCCTTGCCCGCCGATCCGGAAGACGAAGGACAGTTCCGCTTGGCCGATTTCCTGCAGTATCTTGAACGGGCAAGACCCATGCCCCTCGCTTTGGGCGAAGGTGTGGCACAACCGCGCCCTGTTGGGCTCCGCCTGCCGATGATTGGGCAACGCCTGCTGCGCGGTCTGCCGAGACTTGCCCAATTGCGACGCGCCTAAAGCACCTTCGGCGCTTTTTCGGGCAAAAGCCCCGTTCTTTGGCATGAGTACCCTTTCAAAGCCTGCGCAGGCCCGCTAGCACTTGAGGCGCAGGATGGTGTGGGGATGGAACATGACCTATTGCGTGGGGCTTTTGCTGAACGACGGCATGGTGCTTTTGTCAGACACGCGCACCAATGCCGGGCTGGATAATATCGCCACCTATCGCAAGATGTTCCATTTCGAAGAGCCGGGCGAAAAGGTCGTGACCATCATGACCGCAGGCAGCCTTTCCGTGACCCAGACCACAATCGCGCGTCTGCGCGAGGCGATGGAAGATCACGATGCCACGCCCGAAACCTCGATCCTTCTCGCCCCGACGATGCTGAAAGTTGCGCAGATTGTCGGGAATACTTTGGCGCAGGTCCGGCGCGAGATTGATGAAAAACTGTCGATGTCCCAAGGGGCCAGTGCCACGATGATCGTCGCCGGTCAGCGCAAGGGTGGGGCGATGCGGATGTTCCTGATCTATCCCGAAGGCAATTTCATCGAGGCAACCGAAGATACACCTTTCCTTCAGATCGGCGAACACAAATACGGCAAACCGATCCTTGACCGCGTGGTGAAGCCCACGACCAGCCTCGCCGACGCGCAAAAGGCTGTGCTTCTATCGATGGACTCGACGTTGCGGTCGAACCTGTCGGTCGGGATGCCGCTGGACCTCTGCGTCATTCGCCGCGATGAATGCGCTGTAGGTATGACGCGGCGGATCGAGGCCGGGGATGAGGCTTTTCGCGCGATGAGCGAGGCTTGGTCCGCCGCCCTGCGCGACGGCTTTGCTCGTATCACGGTGTGACGCCGCCCTCCGTCCATCCTCCCGCCGAATCGAATAGCGCCGCCGCCCGGTCGTAAAACGGGATACGGTGGATGGGCGCCTCCATCAGCACCTCATGCTCGGCCCCGGCGTAAAGATCGAGCCGCCCTTCGGGCCAGCGCGCCATGCGCAGATGGATGGGCGCGGTATCGACGACCTTTTCCCCGGTACCAAGCGCGGTTATGCAGGGCAGCCGGGGCGAGGGCAGGGGGGCCAGTGCCAGACATTCGGTGAGTGCTGCATTCACCCATTCCAGCGATGGCCCGCCAAGCCCGAGCTCTGGGTGCCGGGCGACATGCCGTTCCATATAGCGCCACATGTCGGGGTCGGTCGTCAGCACATTGCCGCCAAAGCCCGCTTCCAGCACATAGGTCCCGGACGAGGTGCCGGGGGCAAAGCGGTGGCCTTGCCCGATCAGTGCCGAAAGCTGGGCAAACGGGCGGGCGAGAGGGCGCATCCATGCGGCCATGGTGATCCCCCACATCGGCGCGGAAAAGACGACCGAGCGCACCGCCAGCCCATGGAGCAGCGCCCGCAAGCCGATGCAGCCCCCCATAGAATGGGCCATCAGGTGAAAGGGCCGGGGCAGGCCGAGCCGGTCGGCCAAGGCCAGCACAGCGCGGATATCCTGTTGATATTCATCAAAGTGGCGGACATGGCCCACCGCCCGGTCGGGCAGGGCGCGGTCAGCCAAGCCTTGACCGCGCCAATCCAGCGTCACCGTCGCATAGCCGCGCGCCGCCAGATCGGTGGCGGCGCGTCCGTATTTTTCAACATATTCCGTCCTGCCCGGAAGCAGAAGAACCGTGCCCTTCGCCCCAACCGGCCAAACGCCCGCACGGATGCGCAAGCCGTCCTCGCAGGTCAGCCAGAACGCCTCGCCTCCCTCTGGGCCTTCGGCCAGATCGGCAAAAAGCGGGGCGGTGACAAGCGCGCCTTGGGTCATGCGAGCGACGCGGCCAGCTTCATCGCCGCCGCCATGCTGCCGTCAATGGTCAGCCTTTTGCTGAGAAAGGCGTTCATCGGGTTCAGATCGCCTTCAAGGATGCGCTGAAAGACCTCTGCCGTGGCCCGCAGCGTGACCTCTGCCGGGTCGTCGCCCGCGCGCAGGCCCGCGCGGTCCAGCATGATCGCGCCTTCGCCTTCGATCACGAATTTTACCGTGCCGTCATAGCCTTGCGGGAACTTCGACGAAAGCCGCCGCACCGCTTCTTGGACCAATGCACTCATCGCTTGCTCTCTCTCCTGATCGTGACGGTCGGCCTATGGTTTTCTGACGCCGTTGCTCTATCATCGCAACCATGAAACGTGCGCGGCACTCCTTTCGGCGGATGATCGCGGTCTCGCTTGTCGGGGCCATTCTGGCTACTGCGGCAAAGGCGGAGGATGCGGCGGTGACCGATCTTCTGGAACGCCTGAAGACTGCCGAGCCGGGGGCTGCAGGCCGGATCGAGCGAGAAATTTGGACAGCTTGGTCCAAATCCGGATCTGCCGCGATGGACTTGCTGTTGCAGCGTGGGCGCGATGCGATGGAAGCGGGCCGCACCGATGAGGCGATTGAGCATTTCACGGCGTTGATCGATCATGCCCCCGATTTCGCCGAAGGCTGGAATGCGCGGGCAACGGCCTATTTCACGGCCGGTGCCTATGGCCCCGCCGTGGCCGATATCGCGCAGACTCTGACCTTGAACCCCCAGCATTTCGGCGCACTCGCCGGGCTTGGTGCGATTTTGGAAGGGACAGGGCAAAAGGCCCGTGCGCTCGAGGTGTATCGCGCGGCCTTGGCTATACATCCCCATCTTGCGGGGGTATCAGAGGCAATAGGGCGACTGGAACGCGACGTCGCGGGAACCGACCTCTAAGGCAGTTGGCAGATGGGCGAAAGCCGCAGGGTGACGGCGGTCCTTGGGCCGACGAATACAGGAAAGACGCATTATGCGATCGAACGGATGCTGGCGCATCGGACAGGCGTGATTGGCCTGCCCCTGCGCCTGCTTGCGCGCGAAGTCTATGACCGCATCGTCGCCCAGCGTGGCCCCTCGGTCGTGGCACTGGTTACCGGCGAAGAGCGGATCGTTCCCGACCGAACCCAATATTGGGTCTGCACGGTTGAGGCGATGCCGTTGGAAATCGGTGCAGACTTTGTGGCCATCGATGAAATTCAGATGTGCGCCGATCCTGAACGGGGCCATGTGTTCACGGACCGCCTGCTGCGGGCGCGGGGCTTGCACGAGACCCTCTTCATGGGGGCAGAAACCATGCGGCAGGTCATTGCCAATCTGGTGCCGGGGGTGACCTTCCTCAAACGGGAACGGTTTAGCGAGCTATCCTACACCGGGTCGAAAAAGATCAGCCGGATGCCGCCGCGCGCCGCGATCGTGGGGTTCTCGGTCGAGAATGTCTATGCGATTGCCGAATTGATTCGCCGCCAAAAGGGGGGCTGCGCCGTGGTGATGGGCGCGCTCAGCCCCCGCACCCGCAATGCGCAGGTGGCGCTCTATCAGAATGGCGATGTGGATTACCTTGTGGCGACCGATGCTATCGGCATGGGGCTGAACTTGGACATCAAGCATGTGGCCTTTTCCGCCACCGCGAAATTCGATGGCCGCCGGATGCGCCAGTTGTATCCGCAGGAACTCGCCCAGATCGCGGGCAGGGCAGGGCGGCATACGGAAAACGGCACCTTTGGTGTAACGGGCGAGGCGCGGCCCTTTGACGAAGAGATCATCACCGCGATCGAAGAACATAAATTTACTCCGGTGCGTAAACTGCATTGGCGCAATGCCGAGCTTGATTTCGGCACGGCGGAAAGGCTGATCCGCAGCCTTGAGGCCCCAACATCAAATGATTGGCTGACGCGGGCGCGCGATGCCGATGATGTTCTGGCGCTCAAGGCGCTGTCGGAGATGCCCGATGTGCGCGACCGTCTGACGGGGCCGAAACGGGTGCAGCTTCTGTGGGATGTCTGCCGGATCCCCGATTTCCGGGGCATTTCCGCCACTGAACACAACACGCTCCTCGCCCGCATTTTCGATTTCCTCGTGGGGCGCGGTTTGGGGGGCGGTCGGGTGCCGTCGGACTGGCTTGCCAAGGCCATCGCGCGGATTGATCGCACCGATGGCGATATTGACGCGCTGTCGAAACGGCTTTCCTACATTCGGACATGGACCTATGTCGCGCAACGCAAAGGCTGGGTCGATGATGAAACCCATTGGCGCGAGGAAACGCGCGCTGTAGAAGACCGCCTGTCGGATGCTTTGCATGACCGACTGACGCAAAGATTTGTTGACCGGCGGACCTCTGTTCTGCTCCGCCGGTTGAAGCAGAAGGAGAACCTCGTGGCCGAGGTCAACGACAAGGGCGAAGTGATGGTCGAAGGCGAGTTCGTCGGCCGTCTGGAAGGGTTCCGTTTTCGGCAGGATGCCAGCGGATCGCCGGATGAGGCAAAGGTGATGCGGCAGGCGGCCATTCAGTCGCTGCGCCCCGAATTCCACCTGCGCGCGGACCGCTTCTACAACGCGCCCGATACCGAGATGGATTTCACCGAACAGGGCGGCCTGATGTGGGGCACGACCGCGGTGGGCAAGCTCGTGAAGGGGGCGGATGCGATGCGCCCCGCGGTCGAGGCTTTCGTGGATGAGGAAGCAAGCGAAGAGGTGGCCGAAAAGGTCCGTCGCCGCCTGCAACATTTCATCGACCGCAAGGTCGCGGCCTTATTCGAACCACTGTCGACGTTGAACAAGGATGAGGCGCTGCAAGGTCTTGCGCGCGGGTTTGCTTTCCGTCTGGTTGAGGCGATGGGCGTTTTGCCGCGCGAGGGCGTGGCGACCGAGGTGAAGGAACTGGATCAAGACGCGCGCGGCGCGCTGCGCAAGCATGGTGTGCGCTTTGGCCAATTCACCATCTTCCTGCCCGCGCTGTTGAAGCCCGCGCCTACGCGCCTGCGCCTTGTGCTCTGGAGCCTCTGGAACGGGCTTTCCGAATTCCCCGAAAGCCCGCCTCCGGGCCTTGTGACCATTCCCAACGTGGCCGAAGTGCCCAAGCAGCATTACACGCTTGCAGGCTATCACCCGGCGGGGACGCGGGCCGTGCGGATCGACATGCTGGAACGTCTGGCCGATCTTCTGCGCCAGAAAGACAGTCGTGCCGGGTTCGAGGCTAGCCCCGATATGCTGTCCATCACCGGGCTGACGCTGGAACAATTCGCCGATCTGATGGGCGGCTTGGGCTATAAGGGCGAAAAGGGCGAACGGGAGAAGGTCAAGGCTGCGCCCGAACCTGTCGTCGTCGTGGACCCTGAGGCCCCGATGAACCCGATCCCCGAGGAAGTCTCGGTTCTTGCCCCGGTGCCGGAAGAACCCGCCGCGCCCGAGATGGAGGTGTTTTATACCTTCACCTGGGCCCCGAAGCCCCGTTTCCAGCGCCCCGAGCGTGGTCCGCGCCCGCAGCAGGGCGAGAAGCGTGAGCGCCCGAAGGGCGACGAGCGCGGCGACAAGCCCCGTGGAGATCGCCCGCAAGGCGAGCGGCGCGAGGGTGGCAAGAACGAAGGTCGCAGTGAAAACCGCAGTGACAACCGGGGTGGCAAGCCGCAGGGCAAAAAGGGTGGCAAGCCCGAGCGTGGGAATGACCGGCAGAAAAGCTTTGAAGCCCGCCCGCCGCGTCCTGAAAAGCCGATCGACCCCGACAATCCCTTTGCTGCGCTTCTTGCGCTGAAGGGCAAGGTCTGACGCTTGGCCGGGCCGGGTGCAAAAGGGCCTGCCGCTGCGCTGCCGCGCTTGCGCATCGACAAATGGCTTTGGCAGGCCCGCTTCTTCAAGTCTCGCAAACTTTCTGCGGAACTGGTGGAAGCGGGTGCCTGTCGGGTCAATGGCAACCGTATCGGCAAGCCCGGTCATGGCGTAGCCCCCGGAGACGTGCTGACCTTTCCGCAGGCAGGGCGCATCCGGGTGGTCCGCGTGACTGCCCTTGGCCAGCGTCGTGGCCCGGCGACCGAGGCGCAGGGGCTTTACGACGATCTTGCCCCCGATCCCGGTGGGAAAGGGGATGATGCGGCATCAACCGCGCTTGAATGATCCAGTGGCTTGCTCTAGCTAGTGCGGCGTTGACGTGAAAGGCCCCCTCCGATGACCTATGTCGTGACCGACAACTGCATCGCCTGCAAATACACCGATTGCGTGGAAGTCTGCCCGGTGGATTGCTTTTATGAAGGCGAAAACATGCTGGTCATCCACCCCGATGAATGCATCGACTGTGGCGTCTGCGAACCCGAATGCCCCGCCGATGCGATCCGCCCCGATACGGAGCCGGATATGGAGGAATGGGTCACCTTCAACCGCAAATATGCCGAGATGTGGCCTGTGATCACTGTCAAGAAGGACCCCCTGCCCGAAGCAGAGGCCCGTGATGGTGAAAAGGACAAGCGCACGAAGTATTTTTCGGAAGCGGCAGGCGAAGGCAATTGAGTCGCTGATTCGGCCTGGCACAGCCGCCTTGGCCAAAAATCTTAAGAAAATCCTTTTATTTCAAATAGCCGCCTCGGGGGCTGCCCAGTTTTCAGGCGGTTGGAATCAAGGGATTTTTGTGTTATGTATTTCTGACACACAAGCACGGATGCCTGACGCCCTCCCGGCGCTGCTCGCCCGGGTTGGCAAATCTTGTGACAATTCTACCGCATCGCCCGGGCGTACGCCTCGGGTCGGTGGTTTTGTTGCGGATCGGGTGACCAAGGTAGGAAGCGACCTGAATGACCAAATCGAAGAAGCCCGAGTTCCGTCCGAACGATTTCGTCGTCTATCCGGCCCATGGCGTGGGCAAGATCGTGTCGATCGAAGAGCAGGAAGTGGCCGGTTTCAAGCTGGAACTTTTTGTCATCACCTTTGAAAAAGACAAAATGACGCTGCGGGTGCCGACTCACAAGGCCACCGAAATCGGGATGCGCCCGCTCTCGGCCCCCGATGTGGTGACCAAGGCGCTGGAAACGCTGAAGGGCAAGGCCAAGGTCAAGCGGGCCATGTGGTCGCGCCGGGCGCAGGAATATGAACAGAAGATCAACTCGGGCGATCTGATGGCGATTGCCGAGGTTGTGCGCGACCTGCACCGTCAGGATGATCAGCGCGAGCAGAGCTATTCCGAACGTCAGCTTTACGAAGCGGCGCTGGAACGTCTGACGCGCGAAGTTGCTGCCGTGGCAGGTCTGGACAATGGCGCCGCTGCCAAGCGCGTGGACGAGGTGCTGATCAGCCGCGCGGCTTGATCAACGCGATAGCAGAACAGTCAGGGGGCAGTCCTAAGGGGCTGCCCCTTGCATTTGGGCGGCCGCCAGCGCGGCAATCAGTGCCATCTGCCCCGCCGCACCCAGAATATCGCCGGTCTGTCCGCCGATCCGCGACAGGGCCAGCCGCGCCACCCAAAGCCCGGCCAGCGCCGCACCCGCGCCCATGGCAAGAACTTGAAGTGGTTCGCCCGTCAGTGCCAGTGCCGCGCTAAGGGCAAGCGCGGCAGCCAATAGTGCCGCGCCAAACGGTGGACGGCCCACCCCTGCGGAAAGCCCCGTCTTACGCGCCGGGGGCAGGGCCACCATCACCCCCGCCATCACCGCCCGTGCAATACCCTGCGCCGCGATCAACACGGCCCAATCGCCTTGACGCAAAAGCGCCTCGGTCACCGCCCAAAGCGCGAGGGCCGAGGTGATCAGCGCGAGTGTGCCATAGGTGCCGATCCGGCTGTCCTTCATGATCTCCAGCCGTCGTTCTGGCGTCCAGCCGCCGAACAGACCATCGGCGCTATCGGCCAAACCGTCTTCATGCATGGCACCGGTCAGAAAGATGCCAAGGCCGAGCATCAGCGCCGCTGCAAGGCCGGGGGAGAGCCCCGCCTGCATCAGCCCCAGCCCCACCCCCGTGGCGATGGCGCCTATGGCAAGCCCAACCAGCGGAAAGGCCCAAGCCGCCGCAGCGCGATGGGTTCTGGCCTGTGGCACGGGTAGGCGCGACAACAGGCCAAAGGCGGAGAGCACATCCTGCACGGGGGCTGCGGCATGGTTGCCTTCGGGCATGGATGCGTCCTTTCCGGCTGGCAAAATCCTGCGCCCCTTAGTAGCCAAGGGCCAGTAACCGCGCAACTTAGGACCGACTTTCATGCCCAAAGCCTTTTCCACGCTGGATGCTTTCCGCGACCAACTCGCTACCCTTCCAGTGCCGGATCAGGGGGCCATCACGGCGGCCGCCGCGCGTAATGGCCAGTTGACCAAACCCCCCGGCGCCCTTGGGCGGCTGGAGGATGTGACGCTATGGATGGCGGGCTGGCAGGGCCGGGCGGTTCCGCGTGCCGACCGCCCGCAGGTTCTGATTTTCGCCGGGAATCATGGTGTAGCGGCGCGCGGTGTTTCCGCCTTCCCGCCCGAAGTCACGGTCCAGATGGTCGCCAATTTTCAGCAGGGCGGGGCGGCGATCAACCAGCTTTCGCGCCTCTTTGGCGCGCAGATGGCAGTACATGCGCTTGATCTTGACCGCCCTACGGCGGATTTCACCCAAGGCCCGGCGATGACGGAGGAAGAGCTTGTCGCGGCTTTGGCCTGTGGGTGGGAGGCTGTGGATCCGGGCGCGGAGCTTTTGGTCACAGGTGAGATGGGCATCGGCAACACAACCGCCGCTGCCGCGCTGGCCACCGCACTTTTGGGCGGGGATGCGGCTGACTGGGCTGGGCGCGGCACGGGGCTGGATGATGCGGGGCTTGCGCGCAAGGCTGAGGTCATCCGCACAGGGCTTGCCGCCAATGCCGCGGCGCTCGACGACCCTTTGCACGTGTTGCAAGCGCTTGGCGGGCGCGAGATCGCTGCCATGGCAGGAGCTATTGCGCGGGCGCGGGTTGAGCGCGTGCCAGTCTTGCTCGACGGGTTCATCTGCTGCGCTGCGGCGCTTGTGCTGCATCGCCTGTCGCCCGACCTGACTGCCCATTGCCTTGCGGGCCATCAATCCGCCGAGGCAGCGCATGGTCGTCTGTTGGATGTTCTGGGACAAAAGCCGCTGCTCACGCTGGGGCTACGGCTTGGTGAGGGGTCGGGCGCGGCGCTTGCCATTGGGGTGGTCCAGGCGGCGCTGGCCTGCCATGGCGGCATGGCCACCTTTGCAGAAGCCGGGGTCAGCGCTGGCTGATCAGGCGCGTCCTTAGCCCTGCGGCATGGCCAACGCGATCATGCGTCCGCCCTTTTGATAGCGCACTTCACTGGCGGTGATCGCGCGGACGGTGCCGCCATCCAACCGGTCGCCGACCTTTACCTTCACATAGCGTCCGTTCGCTTGCCGCACGAGCGCGTGACGGTCCGCGTTGCTGCCATAGACACCGATCAGGTTTAGGCGCGACAGGTTGATCGCATTCACAAATGTCGCCTGCCGGGCCACATCGGCGCGGGTCGGGATGTTGGGCGCGGCGGCAGAAGAGACTTCAACTGCATCCAGCTCTTCTTCCTCTTCCTCGGTCCGTTCGGCCTGAGGGGAAGCTGCCGGTGCGGCCCGCGCCGCGGGTTGAGTCGCCGCGGCGACCGCAGCTTCGACCGCGCGGTTCAGATCACGCGGGCGTGGGGCTGGAATGCGCGATACGGAAACTGCCATCGGGCTGACGTCGGCTGCTGCTTCCGCGACTGCGGCATCGGCCGCGGCTTGCGCTGCGGCCTGTGCGGCAAGAGACGCCGCTTCCGCCGCCTGACGAGAAGCCTCACCCGCTGCCAGAATGGCTTGTGGTCGCAAGCGTGGACGCAGGCTTGAAAACCGGCTGTCCTCGGCGGGGGCGAGCGAGGCATCATCCTCGCCCCCGGCGGGGGCAGCTGGGATCACAAGCCCTTCGGGTTTGATCCGGGGGCGCGATTGCGCCAGTGACGGATCGGCCCCGAATGTCTCGGCCGGAACGACGCCATCTACGGCGGATGCGCTGGCAGGTGCGGCGTCGGCCGGAGCGGGCTGTTCAGTGTTGCCTGCATCCTCTGGTGAAGGAGGGGTTGCAGCTGCGGCTGCCGCTGCCTCTACTTCGGCAGGCCGCTGCGGTGGCACACGTGGCGGCTGGCCTGCAACCAGAAGAACTCCATCCGGCGACGCGATCCCCTCCGCTGTGGGGATGATCCGTCCTTCGGAATCAAACCGATAGACCGTGCCAAAGGGTGGCGGTGGCATTTGCGGCGCGGGCAGGGTATCGGGTCCGGCCTGCGGCGCAGCAAGAGCTAACGGATCATTCAGGACGGGCGGGCGCTCCATTCCGGCCAGAAAGATTTCATCCTGATCAGAGGCTGCACTTTGTGGCTGACCGGACTGGGCGGGTCCTATGGCCTGACCATCAGCGATAGCCGGCAAAGGATCCGAAGGCGGTTCCGCGGTCGTTTCGGGGGCTGCGTCGACGGACCCGAGATGCTTGGGCTTTCCTCGTTGCGCCATGGTCCGGGCCGAAAGGCCTTTGGCCAGAGCATCAGGCGAGACAGTGGCTGCGGTTGCCTCTGACGGAGTGACCGAAGGCGCCAGCTTGGGTGGTGCAGGCTTTTTCGGCTTGGCCGCCGGGATGCTGGGAGCGGTGACCAGCGAGCCAAGGCTGGATTTCAGCCCCTTTGCCGCCTTCGCAGCGGCCGCCAATGTAGCCGGCGCTATTGGCGGGTCACCCGGCATCCGAGGAGGCGCAGGTAGCGGGTCATCATAGCTGAACTTGGGCGTCCGCGTTGGTGCGGGCCGCTCCACAACAGGCTTGGGCGCGGTAACCGGACGCTCTGCCAAGGGTTTTGCCATGGCAGGTCGTGCCACTGTTGGCGCTTTTCCCTGCGGAGCTTCCCCTCCAGCCGTTAAGGCTGGCTTGCGCGGCGGCGGCGGCAGGTCGCCAGAACGCCGGCTTGCAAATGCCATGAGCGCGGCAGCCGAAGGCTGAGGCGGCACGTCATCGTCGTCTTTCGGGGCAGAAGGATCAGTGACCCTTGCTTTGCCAGATTGCAAGGAGGCGGTATCGTCTTCGTCCTGTGGCACATCCACAGCCATCGGGGCTTCTTCAGCTACAGTGGGAGTCACGGGCGGCGGCGCTGTGACTTTGGGTATGTGCGGCGCGTTCTCTGACCGTGTCTCCACTGGCGCGAATACGGGTTCCTGCGCTTGATCATCAGCCGCCGCCGGTGCGTCGTTTGCCTCTGTAACAATCGGCGGGGTCACTGCGGTGGAGATATCGGGCTGTTCATCGGGCTTGGCCACAGGCGGTTCAACCAGGGTGGCTGTATCCAAAGGAAGCTCGGGCTCGGGCGGCGGCATTACCGCTTCGGATGGGGCGGATTGCGGCACGGCTTCAGGCTCGGGCTGTCCGCCTTGAGGAACTGGCTCCGCCCGCTCAGGTTCGGGAAGAGGCTCTGGTTCGGAGCTTGCATCGGGACCAGACAACGTCTCCGGTCCGGTCACAGGTTCTCGCGGAAGGTCTCGGACCACAACCTGCATCAGGCCATGATCGCGTTCCACCTTTGCCGATTTGGGTAGGATCGAGGGGGCCACAGTCGTTTGGCCAAAAAACACTTCATCGGCAAAGCCACTCTCGGGCGTCGCGACAAAGGCCACGGGGTTGAAGCGGTGTTCGGTCGCGAAGGCCTCCGCCTCGCCTAGCGTTTCGCGGGCAACGACGGCTACGCGCACCACCGGCCCGTCGCCTGTCCAATCATAGACCAGGTCGGCCACGTCATAGGGCGTCCGTCCTTCAAGAGCGGCCTCGATCTGGGCGCGGCGCTCTGCCTCGGACGGGCCGGGGGCATTCACCTCGGTGTAAAGAATCTGGCTGTTCGGGATCACCAGTTTCGTGGTCATGCCTTTTGGCGAAAGCCCCGTGGCCGTGCGGCGCAGGTAATCCAAGGCGGCGGGAAGATCGGGGTCGGAAAAGGCCGCACGGCCCAATTCCATCCAGCCCTGCCCGGTGCGGTGCAGGAGCGTGACGCCTTCTTCTGTCAGGTCAAGCGCGAAACTGGGTGTCATATCCGGCGTCTAGCATGTGGAAATCATCGCGGAAACGCCCCCGCGCAGGCCTTCTTGTCCTACAGCAGCTTTTCGCCGAATGAAAGAAAAAGGCCGTGATCAAGCAAGGCTCTGGCTTGCTCCTCCGATGGCATTAGGGGGAGTATGGCGACATTCCGCCATGGAGGTTTCACAATGGCCCTGTCTTTCCCCCGTCCTTTCCGCAGCGCCTTGCTGGTTCTGCCCCTTCTGCTGCCCTTGGCCCAGCCCGCGCTTGCAGATTCGCCGGCCACGCTGACCGTCACGGGCGAGGGTATGGTCGAGGCCGTGCCGGATATGGCTGTGCTTTCCCTGGGAGTCACCAGCACGGCGGCGACGGCGGCAGAGGCGATGGCGGCCAATAGCGCCGCGCTGAAGGTCGTGATCGACCGCCTGACGGCCTCGGGCTTTGCCGAGCGTGATGTGCAGACCGAAAGCCTGTCTCTCAACCCCAATTGGGAGGGGCATGGGCAGGAAGATGGCGTGCCGCGCATCGCCTCCTACACCGCATCGAACCAAGTGATGATCCGAGTGCGCGATCTGGCCAGTTTGGGCGCGGTGCTGGATGCCGTTGTGACCGATGGCGCGAATACAATGAACGGCCTGAGCTTTGGGCTTTCAAACCCCCGCCCGGCAGAGGATGAGGCACGCAAAAGCGCCGTTGCCGATGCGCGTGCCAAGGCAGAGCTGTTGGCCACTGCGGCAGGGGTGCGTCTGGGTCCGGTTCTTTCGATTTCGGAACAGGGCGGTTATGCGCCGCCGATGCCGATGTTCCGCGCAGATGCCGTGATGGCCGAAGCGGTTCCCATGGCGCCGGGCGAGATCACCACTTCGGCGCGCGTCACCATCGTCTGGGCTTTGGAGCAGTAAAACAAAAGGGGCGCGGCGGAATGGCCGCGCCCCTTTCGGTGGAACTGGCCCTTAGGCCGTGGCTTTGGCCAAGGCTTGATCCAGATCGGCGATGATATCGGCCACATCCTCGATCCCGATGGACACGCGCACCACATTAGGCGCGGCGCCTGCCTTGATCTGTTGATCCTCGGTCAGTTGCCGATGGGTCGTGCTGGCCGAATGGATGATCAGGCTGCGCGTATCGCCAAGGTTCGCCACATGACTGAAGAGCTTGAGGTTATTGATCAATTTGACGCAAGCGTCATAGCCGCCTTTCAGCGCGAAAGTGAACAGCGCCCCCGCGCCGCGTGGGCAAATCCGGGCGATGCGGTCATGGTAAGGGCTGCTTTCCAGCCCGGCATAGGTGACATATTCGACCCGCGGGTCTGCCTCCAGCCATTTGGCGACGGCCTTTGCATTCTCCACATGGCGCTGCATCCGCAGGCCCAGCGTTTCAATCCCCATCAGCGTGTAATGGGCGCCCTGCGGGTTCATCGTCATGCCGAGGTCGCGCAGACCCACGGCGATGGAATGGAAGGTAAAGGCCATCGACCCAAGCGCCGGGTGGAAGGCCAGCCCATGATAGGCCGGTTCGGGTTCCGACAGCGAAGGGAACTTGCCGCTGGCTGACCAGTCGAAGGTTCCGGAATCGACAACCACGCCCCCGGTCACCGTGCCATTACCGGTCAGATACTTGGTGGCGGAATGCACCACCAGCGTCGCGCCATGCTTGATCGGATTGCACAGATAGGGGCTGGCCGAGGTGTTGTCGACGATCAGCGGCAGGCCCACTTTGTTGGCCACGCCCGCCACAGCATCCAGATCGGTGATGTAGCCGCCAGGGTTGGCGATCGACTCGCAGAAAATGGCGCGGGTATTGGCATCCACCGCAGCCTCAAGCGCGGCGAGGTCGTCGAAATCAACAAATTTGGCCGACCAGCCAAAGCGTTTGATCGTCTGGCTGAACTGGGTCATCGTCCCGCCATAAAGCCGGGTGGAGGCCACCACGTTCCGCCCCGGCCCCATCAGCGGGAAAAGCGCCATGATCTGCGCCGCATGGCCCGAAGAGCAGCAGATCGCGCCCGCGCCGCCTTCAAGCGCGCAAACTCGCGCGGCCAGTGCCGAAACGGTCGGGTTGGTCAGGCGCGAATAGATGTAGCCCACTTCCTGCAAGTTAAACAGACGCGCCGCGTGATCGGCATCTTTGAACACATAGGCCGTGGTCTGATAAATCGGCACCTGACGCGCGCCGGTCGCCGGGTCAGGCTCGGCCCCCGCATGAATGGCCAAGGTGTCAAAGCCCAGTTTTGCTGTCCGGGTCAGGCTCGGCCCCCGCATGAATGGCCAAGGTGTCAAAGCCCAGTTTTGCTGTTTCGGTCATGGAATCCTCCCGTTCTTTGCGCGGAATGCTAGGCGCTTGCGCGGGGGGCGGCAACGGCAAAGGCGGTTGCCGCTGCCGACAGGCCCGCTACTCTGCCCGCAAAGCTGACCGGAGGATATCATGCTGACCCCTTTCCACCTTGCAATTCATGTGCGCGACCTTGATGAAGCCCGCGCCTTCTATGGCGGGGTTTTGGGCTGCGCTGAGGGGCGCTCTGCCCCAACTTGGGTGGATTTTTCCTTTTTCGGCCATCAACTGAGCCTG
>JALOTC010000031.1 GCA_025458085.1 Cypionkella sp.
TTCCGTCTCATACAAATCCCGCGCCATGCCCGCATATTGCGCGCCCCCGCCGGGGAACATGAACACCACCTCCGGCCCCTCGCCCAGCCAGTCATGGCTGAACACGCGGCGCGGATCGGCCCCTTCCAACAGCGCCGCCGCCTCCGCATGGCTGCCCGCGACAAGCACGCGCCGCTTGTCAAACGCCCGCCGCCCTTCCTTTAGCGTCCAGGCCACATCGGCCAAGGGCTGCTCGGGATGCGCCCGCAAATGCGCCGCCAAGCGCGCGGCCTGCGCATCCAGCGCCGCGCGCGACCGGGCCGAAATCACAATCGGCTGAAACGGCCAGTCACTTTCCCCCGATGCGCCCCGCGCCGGGGCCTCGGCCAGAACCGCAGCCGCCCCTCCGCCGCCCAAGGCATCAGACGGTCATTCACGCGGAAAGGCGAGGTTTCAAAATCAATCGCCGGGTTCGGCGCCTCGAACCCCAGCGAGGGCGGCAATTCCCGATGATGCAGCGCCAGCGCCACCTTGATCAGGCTCGCCACCCCCGCCGCCGTATCCAGATGGCCGATGTTGGTTTTCACACTGCCAATCCGGCAATGGCCCACGCCCTGCCCGGTTTCGCGAAACGCCGCCGTCAGCGCCGCCACCTCGATCGGATCGCCCAGATAGGTGCCTGTCCCGTGGCATTCCACGTAACTCACCTCATCCCCGGTCACCCCCGCCACGGCCTGCGCCTCGGCCACACAGGCCGCCTGCCCCTCCACCGAAGGGGCCAGATAACCCGCCTTGGCCGCGCCATCATTATTGACCGCCGTGCCTTTCAGGATCGCCCAGATATGGTCGCCATCGCGGATCGCATCCGCCGCCCGCCGCAACACCACACAGCCCGCGCCCGACCCGAACACCGTCCCCTGCGCGCGATGGTCAAAAGCATGGCAATGCCCATCGGGCGACAGGATCTCACCCTCCTGATACAGATACCCCCGCCCCTGCGGCAGTTCGATCGTAACGCCCCCGGCCAAGGCCATGTCACATTCGCCGTTCAAAAGCGCCTGCGCCGCATAATGAATGGCGACAAGCGAGGTCGAACAGGCCGTCTGCACCCCGATGCTCGGCCCCTTGAGGTCAAAGACATGGCTCACGCGGGTCGAGAGGAAATCCTTGTCATTGCCCGTATGGCGCAGCAGGAACATCCCCGTCTGATCCACCAGATCGCGGTTGGAACACAGGTTGAACCAGAAATAGGTTCCCATCCCGCAGCCCGCCCAGACCCCGATCCGTTTCCTTCGGCGAAAAGCCAAAGAATTCGGCGTCAAACCCCTCAAACCCCTCCAAAGGCGCGGCCGCTGGCACATAATTCGGCCGCGCCATCAGCGCGGGGTCCTCCCCCGCCGCGCGCAACTCCGCCTCCGACAGCACCCGGATCGACTCCACGCCCTCCCGCAAATTGCGCCAGAACGCGGCGACCGACTCCGCGCCCGGCAGATGCGCCGCCATCCCGACAATGGCGATGTCGGTCTCATCGGGGATAAAGGAAGGGGGCAGTTCGGACATGCTATGCTGCTTACACTATCAAAATACCGCGGAATTTAGCCCAAAGTCAGGGCCAAGACTATGCAGGGCCCCGCAGTCCTGCGGACTGCCCTGCCTCTGCCAGAACCCAGTCACAAGATCGTCCTTCCCGAAGGAAACTCCGCCTCAAAGGCCGCCCGCGCGGCCTTGCGCCGCGCCGCGGCCAGTGCCTCGGCATGGCCCAGCATCGCGCCTGCCAAAAGCCAGGTGAAGGGGATGATTGTATCATTGGGCAAAAGGTCGAACAGATTGGCCGCAAGGATCAAGGCCAGCACCCCGACCCAAGGCGTCAGCGTGCCAGACTGCACCGCCCATGCCTCGCGGATCAACAGGAACAGAGGCAAGGCCAACAGCCCGAATTGCGAAATATAGCCCAGCCAGCCATAGGTCCCCAGAATGATGATCCAGCCGCCATCGGCGATCACCGAAATCCGCCCCGTCACCGGATCATGCAGCATGCTGCGCCCATAGCCGCCCCAGCCGAACCAAGGCCGCTCCTCGGCCCGGACCAGCAACACCTCCTCCGCATTGATGCGAAAGGCCAGCGATGCCCCGCGCTCCGCATTGATCGAACTGGCAAAGCGCAGCACGTCGTCAATCGGCACCACATGCAGGCCGCGCAACAGCGGATAGGTCACCACCACCGCCGCCATCAGCGCCGCCACCAGAACCTGCACCTTGCGTGGCAGGAAAAGGATCATCGGCAGCAGCAAAAGCGCGTAAAAGATCGGCCCCATGCTGCGGCAAAAGATCAAGACCACCGCCAGATACAGCATCACGCCAAGCTGCCATGGCCGCGCCGCCGCAGGCCCCTGACGCAGCAAGGCCGCCGCCGCGGCAAGGCACATGAAGGCAAAGAAGGCGACCCACAGCCCATGAGGCATAAAGACAAAGGGCCGGAACCCGCCAAAGCGGATGGCTTGGCTGAAATCATGCTGGAAATAGCCATAAAGCAACACGTTCAACTGCGGCGACATCCGCGCCTCAAACAGCATCGGCAAAGAATAGATCAGCCCTGCCACCACCAGGGCCACGACGATCACCCTCTGCCCCTCGGCATCGGCCAGATACTTCCGCCCCAGAAAAAACGGCAAAAGCGCGATCGCCTGCGCCACGACAACGGAAAGCGAGTCATAGATCCGCATCGCCGGGATCACGGCCTGCAAATAATAGATCGGGTCCCCATTCGTCAGCACCGTCGCAAAGGGGCTCAACGTGAAGATCACGATCAAAACCCGCGCGGCGGTGTTTTCGGGCCAAAGGCTGAACCGCTCCTTCAGAAGGAACACCACCGCCGCCGCGGCAGCGAGGCTCGGGATCGAATATTTGTTGAAATCCGGCACAAGCGGCAGATCAATCGCTATCGCGGGTGGCAAAAGCATATACCCGCCCAGAATGGCCCAGACCAAGGCCGCACGCCGCTCCATCCGCTGGTAAAGGAACCAGACGGCAACTGGCCAAAAGACCAGCACAAGAAAGGCGATGGCATTGGCTTGTGGCATCGGATGCGGGCCGTGGCTCCTCCTCTGGGTCCAAGTCTTGACTTACTCTAGGCCAGTCCAAAGCGTCATCAAAAGGCCGCAATCATGGCATCCCTGCGGCAAAGCGGTTCCGCAAGGGCATGGGCCATGGATTTTTGCCTTGGGTCCCGAACGCGCCGTGCTATCAGGGCGGCATCCGTTTTGGGTGTGCCCGTGCAGTTTCGCTTTTCAGACCATGTGATCCGCGTCAACATCCCCGACCGCGCCAGCCTTCTGGCCGCGGCAGAGGCGCGGCTTCGCGCGGGCCATGGCTTCGCTCTGGCCACGATCAACCTCGACCATCTGGTGAAACTGCGCACAAGCGAAAGCTATCGCGCCGCCTATGCCGCCTGCGACCTTGTCGTGGCCGATGGCAATCCCATCGTTTGGCTCTCCCGTTTGGCCGGCCAACCCGTGGCACTGGTCCCCGGATCCGACCTGCTGCGCCCGATGTTGCAGCAGGCCGCGCGCCACCGCTGGCCCGTGGGCTTTTTCGGCTCCGAACCCGATGTGCTGCGCAAGGCCAAAGATCGGCTCACAGCCGAAATCCCCGGCCTCAGCGTGGTCTGGACCGCCTCCCCCGCCATGGGCTTCAATCCGACAGGCGCCGAAGCCCAAAGCGCCCTCGCCGCCATGCGCGCCGCAGGCGTCCGCCTCTGCATCCTCTCGCTCTCCGCCCCCCGGCAGGAAGGTTTCGCCGCCTTTGCCCACGACCTTGCGCCCGACATCGGCTTTTGCTGCTTTGGCGCCGGGCTGGATTTCATCGCAGGCCAGCAAAGACGCGCCCCCCGCTGGATGCGGGCGCTCGCACTCGAATGGCTCTGGCGCGCAGTTTCGGCCCCCCGCCGCCTGATCCCGCGCTATGCCGCCTGCGCCGCCATCCTGCCTGCGGAAATCGCGGCCGCGCTCCGCCTGCGCCGCGAAACCGCCACGCCGCGCGGCTAACGATATTCGATCAACCCCCGCCGCCGCCCCAGCAGCCGCGCAAGGTGAAAGCCAAGCGCCCCCAAAGCCTCGGGCAGCTTGCCCAGCACGGTAAAGACCGCCCATTCCCAACCGCCCCGCCGCGCCAGCCGCAGCACCTGCGCCGGATAGGCCAAGGCCAGCCACAGCCCCGGCGGCCAGATCACCGCCGCCAGTATCAGCACGAGCGGCCCTCCCGCCCCCCAGATCAAGGCCCGCCGCGTCTCTGCCCGCCAATGCCGCTCCGGCGCCGCGCCATGCAGATACGCGCCCTCTGCAAAGGCATGGCCCGCCCGCAGGCTCCGCCGCCACCACTGCCCAAAGCGCAGCAGCGCCGCGTCATGCAGCGTCATCTCGGCATCAATCCGCCAGACCTCGCCCCCCGCCCGGCCCAGCCGCAGGCAAAGCTCCGGCTCCTCCCCCGCGATCAGATCGTCGCGATAGCCCCCCACCGCCGCCAGCGCGGCAAAGCGCATCAGCACATCCCCGCCGCAGGCCCGCGTGCGGCCCACCGGCGTCTCCCATTCCCGGTCCGCCAAACGGTTATAGACTGACGCCTCGGGGAACCGCTCCCGCCTGCGCCCGCAGACCGCCACCGCCGCCGGATGCGCGGCAAAGGCCGCCAGCGCCGCCGCGATCCAACCGGGCTGCACCGCGCAATCCCCATCCACGAATTGCACGAACTCCGGCGCATCGGGGGCCAAGGCCCGCCACCCCGCATTGCGCGCCCGCGCCGCGGTAAAGGGCAGGCGCGGGTCCAGCACGATCACCTCCGCCCCCGCCGCCCGCGCATGCGCCACCGATCCGTCACTGGACCCGCTATCGACATAAACGATCCGCCGCACCTGCGGGGCCAGCGAGGCCAGACAGGCCACCAGCCGCGGCCCTTCATTCCGGCCGATCACCACCGCATCGACACCCGCTTCCGACACGCCCCACCCCGGCCAATTCCCTGCAGATCAGCCTAGGCGATCCCCGCGCGGAAAGCCAATCCCCCATCCCTTGGTCGGGGCAGAAGCCTTCCAATTCGGGGGCTTGTCTGCTATCTACTGCGGGAACTGGGCGGGGGCCCGGCGATTCCTTCTCTGGCCGAATGTGCCTGCGCATCCGGTCCTGAGGAGGAAGACCCACAGTCGCGGTCCACCGCAAGGCGGGCCAAAAATCGGCGGAGGCAGCGATCAGCTGCACGGTGCGGGAGTGTGCCCCTTTGAAGGCCCGACACAACATTGTGGCGCTTCCCTCGCCTTTTGCGCAGGATATGGATGCTTTTTCCGCAAGGACCGCTGCCTCACCCATGCCCACGCGTGATCGCGCCCCTCATGTTTCGGTTTTCCGGCCCGGCCAACTCTCCGAAGTCGCCGGCCCGATCGGCGTGCCCGAAGCGGAAAGAGATGTCTTTACCCAAAGTCAGGCGCTGGCCCTGTTCAACCCGGCACGGGTCTGGGAACAGCTCACTCCGGTGACCTTGCAAGACGATTTCCTCGCCGGAAACGGTTTGTTTACCAACCCCGATGACAGCCCCGCCGGCACGGCTTTCGCGCTCCTGCGCACCCGTATCCTGCAAGCCATGGCCGAACGGAACTGGCGCCGCTTGGGCATCACCTCGCCCAGCCACGGCTGCGGCAAATCCTTCGTCCTTGCCAATCTCGCCCTCGCGCTTGCCCGCCGCCCCGACAGCCGCACCGTCGCGATCGACCTCGATCTACGCCGCCCCAATCTGCACGCGCTCTTCGGCCTTTCTCCCCCGGGCGCGCTGCGCGATGTGCTCGAAGGGGTGCAACCGATGGAATCGCTCTTCCTCCGCGTGGGCCGCGGCCTCGCCCTTGGTCTCAATGGCGAAGCGGCGGCGGATGCGGGCGATCTGCTCCACGGCCCCGACACGGCAGAGGCGTTGGAGGCCATCGAAACCCAGCTTGACCCCGACCTGATGCTGCTCGATCTGCCCCCCGCGCTCGTGGGCGATGATGTTCTGGCCCTCGCGGGCAAGGTCGATGCCGTGCTGATCGTCACCGATGGCACCAAGACCACGGCGCGCGACCTGCGCGCCTGCGAGGCGCTGTTCGAAGGCCGCATCCCCGTGCTGGGCGTGGCGCTCAACCGCGCACAAGACCGGGGCCTGTCCCGCCTGCGCTATGGACGGGGCTAGGCCATGGGTCCGATCCAAACGCTCGAAGATCTGTTCGGCCTGTTGCGCCGCAGGGTCTGGCTCATCGCCCTCATCACCCTCGCCGGCATGGTGCTCGCAGCACTTTATGCCAAATCGCGCCCCGATATCTACGAATCCGCTGCCGTGATCCAAGTCCGGCAGGCCGAAGTCAGCAACCGCGCCGAAGACCTCCGCGTCAATCCCCTCGTCGTGATGCAGGCGATCGAGCAACGGCTGACCACGCGCGACAACATGATCGCGCTGATCGAACGCCACGGCCTGTTCCAAGACCTGCCCGGCCTCTCGCTCGAAGAAAAGGTCGCGCTCGCCCGCGCCTCCATCCGCTTCCAAAGCGTCCCCGATGCCACAGGCGGGAGCCTCTCGGCGATCCTCATCGTCGCACAATCCGACCGGCCCGAACCGGCGGCGCGGATCGCCAATGATCTGGCCCAGAGCGTGCTGGATATGGGGGCCACCGACAAACGCGCCGCCGCCGATGCCACCTTCGCCTTCTTCAAGGCCGAAGAGGCGCGGCTGTGGCAGACGCTTTCCGCGCTCGAAGCGGAAATCGCCGCCTATCGCGAAGCGAACCGCGCCTCCCTCCCCAGCTCACGCGAAGCGCTGCAAGAGGAAGCCACGGCCATCGATCTCACCTTGCGCGAAATCGATCAGGAAGTTGCCGCGCTTCAGGCCGAAGACGCCCGCATCCTCACGGCAGAGGTGCTGCGCGCCACCGACAGGCGGCGGCAGGAAGATATCGCCCAGCGTCTCGCCGTCCTCATCGCACAACGCGCGCCCCTTCTGGCGCGCAAGACCGTGTTGAACGAGTCGCTCGCACGCGGGGCAGAGGTGGACCGGGTTATGGCCACCTACGATCGCCAGCAACGCCAGATTCAGGAACAATATACTGTCGTCTCCCAACGACTGGCAGAGGCAGAAACCGCCCGCAGACTGGCCGAAAACCAGCAAAGTGAACGTTTTGCCTTGCTGGAACGGGCGATAGAACCGGAATATCCGCTCGGGTCGGGCGGCAAAAAGATCGCGATCGCCGGCACATTCGCCAGCGCGATGCTCGCCCTTGGGCTGGCCTTCCTGCTCGATCTTTTGCGCCCGGTGCTGCGCACCTCGGCCCAAATGCAGCGCGAGGTGAACATCCGCCCCATCGTGGCGATCCCCGAACTGCGCCACAGCGGCAAAAGCCGCGTCTCCACCAAAGTCGCGGCGCAGGGCCTTCTTCCCCGCCTTCTGGGTAGCCGCCCCCCCGCGCAACTCGCCATGGTTCTGGGCGGGGGCGTGCTTCTGGTCGCACTCGGCCTTCTGGCCTAAGTCCACGCAAACCAGCCTTCGACAAGACAAAGGCCGCGCAACGGTTCTTCCCGCGCGCGGCCCTACCCCTTAGCTTGAAAAGACGAAGATCACCGCCGCGGCAAAGCCTCAGCAGCCCGTCCCGCGCAGCACAACCCCCACTGTCCGCGCCAACAGCCGCAGATCGGTGGAAAAGGCCAGCCCCTCCTCATAGACCGTGTCATATTCCGCCCGCGCCCGGAATGTGGTGCGGTTGCGCCCGGCCGTCTGCCAATAGCCCGTAATGCCGGGGCGCAGCAGGTAATAGGCCGTGCCCGGATACATGTCGCGCTGTTCGGGCAGCATCGGGCGCGGCCCGACAAGGCTCATATCCCCGGTCAGCACATTCCAAAGCTGCGGGATTTCATCCAGCGACGACCGCCGCAGAAAATGCCCCAGCTTGGTGATCCGCGGGTCATTGCGCAGCTTCTGGGTCGTGTCCCATTCCTGCTTTGCCGCCGGGTCCGTGGCCAGAAGATGCGCCAGTTGCGCATCGGCATCCACCTGCATCGACCGCAGCTTCCACATCCGGAAGGTGCGCCCCCCCTTGCCCAGCCGGGGTTGGCTGTAGAAGGGCTTGCCCCCATCGCAGGCCACCGCCAGTGCCAGCCCGGCCACGACCGGAACAATCACCGGCGCCGCGAGCACAACCGCGGTCACATCCAGAACGCGCTTGAAAAAACCGCGATACAGGCCCTTGCGCTGAACCGATGTCGCCAAGGGCGCAGAGGCCAGATTAGCCGCGCGCAAAGGCATGGCCTGACGGCGGCGCGACATCTCGGGGAAGCTGGCAGTCATTGCCCCCACCCCGCCGCCGAACAGCGTTCACTTGCGATCAACAATCCAGACAGCTCCCCGCCACGAACAAGCGCCGTGCCTTTGGCTACGGCCCCACGGGCATCCACCATTTTGCGCGACATCTAACAGCACTTTGTCCAAGCGCCCCCAAAAGTCATTTTACCTGTTCCTCGGCATATATGACCACATCCATTAGGATGGTTTCGGGCTTTGAGGCTAAATTGTGAACGCGAAGTTCTCGCCCAACTTGCGCCATAACGCAGCCATAATTGTGTTTTGCAGCCAGAGGTTGAATGGCCTTCACCCGCCCAAGGCTCTGTCCGCCCCGCCATGCCCCGGTGATTCGCGGCGCGAACCGCGTCCCGCAGGCCCCTGCACAGCGTCCGCCCCTCCGCAAACCGCCCGCACTCCGGCGCCGCCCACGGCGACCCAAAGGCGGCATTGTCACCGATCTGGAAACAACTCCCGTGCCGGCCTCTGGGGGCGGCTCACGCGCAGGGCAAGGCAGAAAATCAAGCTACTGCCAACGGTTGCATGGACCAGAACCGCAAGCCCCGGAGGCGCGCCAAAAATCAATGCAAGCACGGCCGCGACCAGCCCGGCCACGCCGCCGCAGATTGCATAGCCAAGGATCGCCCCACCACTTGCGCGCATCAAATCCCTCTTTCCATATCCTACCATAGCCAAAAGCGTGAACAATGCCACCACATCGCCACAGACCGCCAAAGGCCTCGGCGTCATGCGGCTTGAAACTCGGGCCGAAGCGGTGATTGTGAGGCATCGGCCCTCCATGCCTGACCAACCGGGTGCCCCGTGAAACTTGCCTATCTCGTCAATACCTATCCTCGCGGGTCACAAACCTTCATCCGGCGCGAAATCGCGGCGCTGGAACGGTTGGGCCTGCCCATCCACCGTTTCGCGCTCCGCTCCGACCGCGCCACCTTGGTCGAGGCCGATGACCTCGCCGAAGATGCACGCACCGAACATATCCTCGCCCTCGGCCCCGCGCCCCTCATCGCCTCCGCGCTGTCGCTCCTCGCCTCTCGCCCCGGCGCAAGCTTCCGCGCCCTCCGCCTCGCCCTTGCCTGCGGCGCGCGCGGCGCGGGTGGCCCCCCCGGCACCGGCGGACGGCTGCGCCACATGATCTATCTGATCGAGGCCGCGCATCTTGCCCGCCGCTGCCACGCGCTTGGCATCACCCATCTGCACGCCCATTTCGGCACCAACAGCACCACGGTCGCCATGCTCTGCACAGCCCTCGGCGGCCCGCGCTATTCCTTCACCACCCATGGGCCAGAGGAATTCGATGCCCCCCACGCCCTGTCCTTGGGCGAAAAGATCACCCGCGCGGCCTTTGCCGTGGCCATCTCCAGCTTTGGCCGCAGCCAGCTTTCCCGCTGGGTCCCGCCACAGCTCTGGCCGCGCCTCCATGTCATCCATTGCGGCATCGACCCGGCCCGCTTGGGCGCGCCCGCGCCACTTCCCCCCGGCCCGCGCCTCCTCGCCATCGGGCGCTTTGCCGAACAAAAGGGCCTGCCCCTCCTGATCGAGGCGATGGCCATCGCCGCCCCCAGGCTCCCCGGCCTCCACCTCACCCTCGTCGGCGACGGCCCGCTGCGCCCCCAGATCACCGCCGCCATCGCCCGTCACGGGCTTGGCGCCCATATCCACCTCGCCGGCTGGCAGGACGAAGCCGGGGTCAGTGCCGCGCTCGACGCCGCCACCGCCCTGATCCTGCCTTCCTTCGCCGAAGGCCTTCCCGTCGTGCTGATGGAGGCGATGGCCAAAGGCCGCCCCGTCATTGCCACCGCCATCGCGGGCATCCCCGAACTCGTCACCCCCGATTGCGGCTGGCTCGTCCCCGCAGGCGATGCCGAAGCCTTGGCCGGGGCCATCCACGCCCTCGCCGCCACGCCAGAAGACACCCTCATCCAGATGGGCGCGCTGGCCCGCGCCCGCGCGCTGGCCCGCCACAGCATCGACGATCAGGCCCGCCACCTCGCCGCACTTTTCGCCCAAAGGGACCCCGCATGACCGCCCCCTTCGCCATCGCCTGCGCCAGCAATTCCAAGGCGATCCTTGCCGCGAACCTTGCAGCCTCGCCCCTTTTCGCGTCGGGCATCCCCCTCCATGTCGAGGAAAACGCCCCCACCGCCACCATCGCCTATAGCCGCGCCTTGGCCGCGACCTCTGCCCCCATCGTGGTCTTCGCCCATCACGATGTCTACCTGCCCAAAGGCTGGGACAGGCTCCTTCTCGCACGGCTGGCCGAACTCACCGCCCAAGACCCCGCCTGGGCCGTGGCGGGGGCTTACGGCGTGGCCCATGACCATCGCCACTTCGGCCCGGTCTGGTCGTCCAGCCTTGGCCAGATCATCGGCCGCGTCCCCTTTGGCCCCGAACCCGTGCAGAGCTTTGACGAGATGCTGCTGATCCTGCGCCGTGACGCAGGGCTAGGCTTCACTCCCGCCCAACCCGGCTGGCATATGTATGGCACCGATATCGTCTGTCAGGCCCGCGCCACGGGCAGGGGGGCCTATGCGCTCGGGCTGAACTGCATCCATAACGACCGCTTCCACGATGCACTCGGCCCCGATTTCACCGAAAGCTACCGCTGGATGCAGCGCCGCTGGCCACAATTCCTGCCGATCCGAACACCGGTGACCAAGATCAGCCGTTTTGGCCTGCATCGGATTCGCGAACGCTGGAACATGCGCCGCTCGCTCGACTATCGCGCTGCCGATGCGGTCGATACCGGCGTCGCTGCCGCCGAACTCGCCGCACGCTGCGGCTGGTCCGACCTGACGCCTTCCGTAACGGCCCGCTGACCCCGCGCCCTCACGACAGGCCCCTCACCGCCTCCGCCACCGCCCGGCCCAGCGCCCCATGCGCCTCGGCCTCGAAATGCACGCCATCCTGCGCGCTCACGCCGATCACCTGCCCCGCATCCAGAAAACCGATCCCCCGCGCCGCCGCATAGTCGCGGTAAAGGGGCGCGAGCGCCCTGCTCCGCGCCGCACCCCCAAGGAATTCGCCCCGCAGCGGCCCCACCTCCTCCACCGGCGGCGGGCAGATCAGCAGCACGCGAAACCCGCCGTGCCGCGTCTGCATCTCGATCGACAGCGCCAGATCGACCAACCCCGCCACACCCGCCAGCACCGTCTCCGCCGGCGCGGCAAAGCGCGTTTTCACATCATTCGTGCCCAGCATGATCGTCAGCACATCCACCGGCCCATGGCTTTGCAGCGCGATCCGCAGCCCCGCACGCCCGTTCATCTGCGCCCCCATCACCGGGTCGTCAAAGGCCGCCGTCCGCCCCGGCAAACCCTCCTCCGCCAGTTCCCACCCCGCGCCCAAGGCACGCCAGCAGACCTGCGGCCAGCGGATCTCCGCGCCGTATCGCCGATATTCCCCCCGCGTCTCGATGGGCGGGGTGCCATGGGTATTGCTGTCACCAAAGGTCAAAAGAAAGGGCATCGCCACCTCACAGGCCGGTTCTGCCACAGGCTAGGCCGCGCCCGCCTGCTCATGCAATGCCCCATGCGATGCCCCATGCAAGGCCCTGTGCAAGCCCCCTTGGCCTTTCGCGGGCAACGCCGCATATAAGGGGGGAAAACCAAGACCAAGAGGGATCAGATGCTCGGCCTCACCCCCACCTCCGCCGCCGCCCCCACAGGCGATTTGATCAAGGACAGCACTGAAGCGACCTTCATGAAAGACGTGATCGAGGCCAGCCGCGACGTGCCGGTGATCGTCGATTTCTGGGCGCCATGGTGCGGCCCCTGCAAACAGCTCGGCCCCGCTTTGGAGGCGGCAGTAACCGCCGAAAAAGGCCGCGTCCGCATGGTCAAGATCAATGTGGATGAAAACCAGATGATCGCCGCGCAACTGCGCATCCAATCCATCCCGACCGTCTATGCCTTCTGGCAGGGCCAACCCGTCGATGGCTTCCAAGGCGCGCTGCCTGGCTCGGAAATCAAGAAATTCATCGACCGCATCGCCGCCCTTGGCGGGGATGGCGGCTTGGCCGAAGCCGTTGCCGCCGCTGAACAGATGCTGGAGGAAGGTGCGGCCGTGGATGCCGCCGAAACCTTCGCCGCCATTCTGGGAGAGGAGCCTGAAAACGCCCCCGCCTACGGCGGCCTGATCCGCGCCCATCTGGCGCTCGGCAACCTTGACCAGGCCGAGGTTCTGGCGACGAACGCCCCCGCCGCCATCGCCACCGCAAAAGAGGTAGAGGCCGCCCGCGCCCAGATCGAACTCGCCCGCCAAGCCGCCAAGGCCGGCCCCGTGGCCGAACTTGAATCCGCCGTGGCCGCCAATGCCAACGACCATCAGGCCCGCTTCGACCTCGCCGCCGCCCTCCTCGCCGCAGGCCGCACCGAAGAGGCGATGGATCACCTCCTCGAACTCTTCCGCCGCGACCGCGACTGGAATGATGGTGCCGCCAAGACGCAGCTCTTCACCATCTTCGACGCGCTCAACCCAAAGGATCCGATCGTGCTGAAAGGGCGGCGCAAGCTATCCTCCATGATATTTGCCTGACCGGGGGCCTGTCCTAGATAGGGCCCCATGATGATCAAATTCTCGGACCTGCCTGACACGATCCCCGTCTTCCCCCTGCCCGGCGCGCTCATGCTGCCCCGGGCAAGGCTCCCCCTGCACATCTTCGAACCCCGCTACCTCGCGATGATCGAAGATTGCATGAAGACGAAAACCCGCCTCATCGGCATGATCCAGCCCCGCGAAACGCCGGGCGGGGAAAAGCGCCTCCATGCCATCGGCTGCGCGGGCCGCCTCACCGGCTTTTCCGAAACCGAAGACGGGCGCTACATGATCACCCTCTCCGGCACCAGCCGCTTCCGCGTGCGCGAAGAAATCCAAGGCTTCACCCCCTACCGCCGCTGCCTTGTCGACTGGTCCGGCTTCGAACGCGACCTTTCGCGCGAGGAGGAGGCCGACCACGGCTTCAACCGCGCGGGCTTCCTCGACCTTCTGGGCCGCTACCTCACCGCGCTCAACCTCTCCACCGATTGGGACAGCCTCAAGGAGGCAGAGCCGGAACTCCTCATCAACTCCCTCTCCATGCTCTGCCCCTTCTCGCCCGAAGACAAACAGGCCCTGCTGGAGGCCCCCTCCCTCTCCACCCGGCGCGAAACGCTGGTCACCCTGATCGAATTCGCGCTCCGCAGCGGCGCGGGGGATGAGGTGATGCAATGACCGAAACCCCCGCCATTCCCGAAATCGACCGCCGGATGCTCGAAAGCCTGGTCTGCCCGGTCACCCATGCCGTGCTGACCTATGATCCCGACCGTCAGGAACTGATCTCCAAGGCCGCGCATCTGGCCTTCCCGATCCGCGATGGCATCCCGATCATGCTGGTGTCAGAGGCGCGCCAGATCGACTAACCCCGCCAAGAGGAGCACACGGGCGGCACACGGGGGGCACACGGGGGGCACACGGGGGGCACACGGGGGACCGCCGTCTTGCGCTTTCCCCCTACCCTTGGCGCGGCAGGCTTCCTATCTTGAACCCGCGCGGCAGGCCCGCGCGACAAGAAGGAAGCCGCAGTGGTCCTCTCAGCCCTGACCGATGGCCTCTCCCGCGGGGCAGAGGCGCTTGGCACCGCCATCTCGGGCGTGTTCGAACCCACCCTCCGCCTCGGCGTCACCGGGCTTTCGGGCGCGGGCAAGACCGTGTTCATCACCTCGCTCGTCGCCAATCTGCTGGATCGGGGCCGCATGACCCAGCTTTCCGCCCAAACCGCGGGCCGCATCGCAAGCGTGGTCCTGCAACCCCAGCCAGACCTGACCCTGCCGCGGTTCGACTATGAAACCCATCTTGCCGCCCTTCTGGGCGATGATCCGCGCTGGCCCGCCTCCACCCGCGCCGTCTCGGAACTGCGCCTGTCCTTCCGCCTCAACCCCTCAGGCTTCCTTGGCGGCCTCACCGGCCCCAGCACCCTCCACCTCGACATCGTCGATTACCCCGGCGAATGGCTGCTCGACCTCGCCCTTCTCGACAAATCCTATGCCAGCTGGGCCGAAGACACCCTCGCCCGCCTCGCCCGCAGGCCCGAAGCCGCCGCCTTCCTCGCCGAAGCCCGCGCCGCCGATGCCAGCCTCCCGCTGGAGGAAACCCAAGCCCAATCCCTCGCCGCCAGCTTCACCGCTTACCTGCATGCCGCGCGCGGCAAGGGCTGGTCCGACCTCACCCCCGGACGCTTCCTCCTGCCGGGCGATCTCGCCGGCTCCCCCGTCCTCACCTTCGCCCCCCTGCCCGCCCCCGCGCAGTCGCCCCGCGGCGCGCTCTGGGCCGAAATGGATCGCCGGTTCGAAGGCTATAAATCCCGCGTCGTCAAACCCTTCTTCCGCGACCACTTCGCCAGGATCGACCGGCAGATCGTCCTCGTCGATGTCCTTGGCGCCATCCATCAAGGCCCCCCAGCCGTGGAAGACCTCCGCCGCACCATGGCCGATGTGCTCTCGACCTTCCGCCCCGGCGTGAACGGCTGGCTCACCAGCCTTCTGGGCGGCAGACGCGTCGAACGCATCCTCTTTGCCGCGACCAAGGCCGACCACCTTCATCACAACCAACACCCCCGCCTCACGGCGATCACCGAGGCGCTTTTGTCCGATGCCCGCCGCCGCGCCGATTTCTCCGGCGCGCAAACCATGGCGCTCTCCCTCGCGGCCTTGCGCACCACGGTGGAAGATACGCTGCAACGCGATGGCGCGCCTTTGGATGTCGTGCGCGGGCGGCTCCTCTCCACCGGGCGACAGGCCGCGATGCATGCGGGCGACCTGCCCGAAGACCCGGCCCGCATCCTTGCCCCCGCCCGCGAAGGGGCCGAAGGCTGGCTCGGCGCGGAATATGGCCTCATGGCCTTCGCGCCTGCCCGCATGGTGCTGCGCCCTGGCGAAGGCCCGCCCCATATCCGGCTCGACCGCGCCGCCGAATTCCTGATCGGGGATAGATTATGACCGAAAGCCCCCGCAAACCCCTGATCCTCGATCTGGAGGAAGACACCGGCCCTGCCGACCCCAGCCTCGCCCCCCCCGTGGCCGATCCCGAACCTCAGGGCCGGGCAATGCAGCTCGCCGCCCGCGCCGCCACCACCCGGCCCCGCTCCGCGCTCACGCGGCTGGCCTTCTGGGCGATCGGAGCCTTCTTCTCCTTCGCGCTGTCCGTCGCCGCTTATGATTTCGTAACCGGCCTGCTCACCCGCAACGCCCTTCTGGGCGCCATCGCGACCGTCCTTCTCGCCGCCGCCGTCCTCGCCGCCCTTGTCCTCGGCCTGCGCGAATGGTCAGCCTATGCCCGCCTCTCCCGGCTCGATGATCTGCGCGCCCGCGCCGCCACCGCCCAAGCCAGTGCCGACCTCCCCGCCGCGCGCGGCATCACCGCCGCGCTCACCCGGCTTTACGCGCACCGGCCAGAAACCGCATGGGGCCGTGCCCGCCTGGCCGAGCGTCAGGCGGAGGTGATGGATGCCGACGCCCTCCTCAATCTGGCGGAAGTGGAACTCCTCACCCCCCTCGACGCGCTTGCAAGGGCAGAGGTCGAATCCGCCGCCCGCCAAGTCGCTACCGTCACCGCCCTCGTCCCCGTGGCGCTTGCCGATGTGGCGGCGGCCCTTTTCGCCAATCTGCGCATGATCCGCCGCATCGCCGAAATCTACGGGGGCCGGTCCGGCGCGCTTGGCTCTTGGGGCCTCTTGCGCCGCGTCTTTTCCCACCTCCTCGCCACCGGGGCCTTGGCGCTCACCGATGATCTGATCGGCTCTGTCGCGGGTGGGGGGATGCTCTCCAAAGTCTCGCGCCGCTTTGGCGAAGGCGTGGTCAACGGCGCGCTGACCGCCCGCTTGGGCCTCGCCGCGATGGAACTGTGCCGCCCGCTCCCCTTCGTGGCGCTCGACCGCCCCTCCACCAGCGCCACCCTCAGCCGCGCCCTCGCCGGCCTCTTCCCTCGCAAAACGCCAGACAGCCCAATCTGACCCGCCGCCCCCTTCCGCGAAATCCCGCCTGCCTTCATCTGTTCCCAAATATCCTCGGGAGGGGTCCGGGGAGGGCAGACAGCCCTCCCCGGGCTATATCCAA
>JALOTC010000032.1 GCA_025458085.1 Cypionkella sp.
GATATGGTGGGGCGCGATATGGCGCATCGCTACCCAGAGCGAACCCCCAACCCCGGTGAGGTGTTGCTGGAGGTGGAGGGCTGGTCCGTCTGGCACCCTGAAACTGCCGGGCGGCAGATGATCCATGACGCGGCCTTTCACGTCCGCCGAGGCGAGATTGTGGGGATCGCGGGGTTGATGGGGGCGGGGCGCACGGAACTCGCCATGAGCCTCTTTGGTCACAGTTACGGGCGGGGGCATCAGGGCCGGGTGCTGATGGGCGGTCGCGCGGTGGATGTGTCGTCGGTGCAAAAGGCGATTGCGGCGGGGATTTCCTATGTGACCGAGGATCGCAAGGTGCTTGGCCTTGTGCTGGATGAACCGATCTTGAAGAACATCAGCCTTGCGAACCTCGCGGGTGTCGCGCTGAAAGGCGTGCTGGACAAGAGGCGCGAGGCGCAGGTGGCCGAGGATTACCGCCGCCAACTGGCGATCCGCACGCCGGGCGTGCAGCAAAAGGTGGTCAACCTGTCGGGTGGCAATCAGCAAAAGGTGGTGCTGTCGAAATGGCTCTTCACCGATCCTCAGGTGCTGATCCTTGACGAACCCACCCGTGGGATCGACGTGGGCGCGAAATTCGAAATCTACCAGATCATGAATGACCTTGCCGCCCAAGGGCGCGGGGTTGTGATGATTTCCAGCGAAATGCCCGAGCTTTTGGGCATGTGCGACCGGATTTATGTGATGAACGAAGGCCGGATCGTGGGGGAACTGTCCCGATCCGAAGCCAGTCAGGAAAAGATCATGGCAATGATCCTGAAAACAGCGGGCAGGGCGGCGTGATGGCGGAAAAATCGGGCGAAGGGCTGTTTGGCGGCCATCTGGGCGGGCATTTGCGTGAAAACGGGATGCTTTTGGCGCTGGTGGCGATCGTGTTCTTTTTCACGGTCATCGTGCGGGCGATGATCGATGTCGATTTCCTGTCGGCGCAGAACATCACCAACCTGTTCTTGCAGAACTCCTACGTCATCATCATGGCCTTGGGGATGCTTCTCGTCATCGTCGCGGGTCATATCGACCTGTCGGTCGGGTCGGTCGCGGCCTTTACCGGGGCGATTGCGGCGGCGCTGACGGTCAAGATGGGTATGCCGGTCTGGATCGTCATTCCCCTGACGCTTCTGGCTGGCGCGATGATTGGGGCGGCACAGGGCTATTGGGTGGCCTTTTGGCGGATTCCGTCCTTTATCGTGACGCTGGCGGGGATGCTTGTGTTCCGGGGCCTGACGCTGTGGATGCTGGGGGGCCAGAACATCGGGCCTTTCCCGCGCAGCTTTCAATCCATGGCGAATGGCTTTGTGCCTGACCTTTTTGGCGATTGGGATCAGGCGCTTTTGGGAATGGAGCGGTTGAATGGCACCGCCGTTCTGGTGGTGGTGATCGCGGCCATGGTGCTGATCTGGCTGGGTCTGCGGGCGCGGCAGCGCGATGCGGAATTCGGGATCACGCCGGAACCTGCGGCGCTGTTCTGGGCGCGCAACCTTGTGGTCTCTGCCGCGCTGATCTTTGTGGGCTGGAAACTGGCGCAGTTCCGGGGCTTGCCCAATGTGCTGGTGGTGCTGGTCGCGCTGACGGTGCTTTACGCATTCCTGACCGAGAACACGACCCTGGGCCGCCGCATCTATGCCACGGGTGGCAATGAAAAGGCGGCGAAGCTTTCGGGCATCCGCACAGACCGCCTCGTGTTCTGGTGCTTTGTGAATATGGGGGCACTTGCAGCCCTTGCCGGAATGATCGTCACCGCGCGACTGAACAGCGCCACGCCAAAGGCCGGCACCGGGTTCGAGCTTGATGTGATCGCCGCCGTTTTCATCGGTGGCGCGTCGATGGCAGGCGGATCGGGCAAGATCATCGGCGTCGTCGTCGGCGCGCTGATCATGGGGGTGATGAACAATGGCATGTCCATCCTCGGGATCGGGATCGATTATCAACAGGTGATCAAGGGGCTGGTGCTTTTGGCCGCCGTGGCCTTTGATGTCTATAACAAGAACAAGTGAGGCGAAGATGCTGATTTCGCAGATCAAGGGGCCGGATGGCAGCCTTGCGGTCGTCGCGCGCGAAGGCGCAGAGGCGCGGATCGTGCAAGGCGCGCGATCGACCTATGCGCTAGCACAAGAGGCGATTGCGGCGGGGCAGACGCTGGCCGAGGCGATTGCCGCGCGGGGGCTTGGGCAGAGCGTTGACCTCGCCGCCCTTCTGGCCAAGGGCCGCGTGGCCCTGCCACTGACCCACCCAGACCCGGCGCATCTGCACCTGACGGGTACCGGGCTTACCCATCTGGGCAGCGCCTCGGCCCGTGATGCGATGCATGCGAAACTGGCAGGCGAAGAGGCGCAGACCGATTCCATGCGCATGTTCCGCATGGGGCTTGAAGGCGGGCGTCCCGCGCCGGGGGCAGTCGGGGTGCAGCCGGAATGGTTCTACAAAGGGAACGGGCATAATGCAGTCGCCCCCGGTGCCGCCCTTGTTGTCCCCGGATTTGCCGAAGATGGCGGAGAGGAGCCAGAGGTCGCGGGGATTTACCTGATCGGTCCCGATGGCACGCCGTTCCGCCTTGGCTGGGCGCTTGCCAATGAGTTTTCCGACCATGTGACGGAACGCGTGAATTACCTTTGGCTTGCCCATTCCAAACTGCGGCAGGCGTCTTTCGGCCCCGAAATTCTTGTGGGCGATTTGCCCGCCGATCTGCGGGGCATGTCGCGCATCCGCCGGGATGGGGCAGTGATCTGGGAGAAACCTTTCCTGAGTGGCGAGGCGAATATGTCCCACACACTCGCCAATCTGGAACATCACCATTTCAAATACGCGCTCTTCCGCCAGCCGGGGGATGTGCATGTCCATATGTTCGGCACGGCGACCCTGTCCTTTGCCGATGGCGTCAAAACGCAAGCAGGCGATCTTTTCGAGATCGAGGCCGAGCCCTTCGGCCTGCCGCTTGTGAACCGCCTGAGTTTCGAACCCAAGGAAGACGGCGCCACGCAAGTGCGCGCCCTGTGAGGATAAGATGACCTTCAAACCCGCCAAATGGCCCCGCAAGCTGCGTTCGCAGGAATGGTTCGCCGGAACCTCGAAGGATGCGATCTATCATCGGTCGTGGATGAAAAATCAGGGCTTGCCTGCGGACCTTTTCGATGGCCGCCCGGTGATTGGGATTTTGAACACGTTTTCCGAGCTTAACCCCTGCAATGCCCATCTGAATGACCTGGCGGAACGGGTAAAGCATGGCGTCTATGAGGCGGGTGGCTTCCCCGTCATCGTGCCTGTGTTCAGCGTGAGCGAAAGCGGCTTTCGCCCCACGGCCATGATGTTTCGCAACCTTGCCGCCATGGCGGTAGAGGAGACGATCCGGGGCCAGCAGATGGATGGCGTTGTCTGCCTTGTGGGCTGCGACAAGACCACGCCAAGCCTGCTCATGGGGGCGGCAAGCTGCGATCTGCCGACCATCATGGTGTCGGGCGGGCCAATGCTGAACGGCTATTTCCGGGGCGAAAGGGTTGGTTCCGGCACGCATCTGTGGAAATTCTCCGAAGCCGTGAAGGCGGGCGAGATGACAGAGGCCGAATTTGTGGAGGCCGAGGCCAGCATGAGCCGCAGCCCCGGGTCCTGCAATACGATGGGCACGGCCAGCACGATGGCCAGCATGGTCGAGGCGCTTGGCATGACGCTTTCGGGCAATGCGGCGATCCCTGCCGTGGACAGCCGCCGCCGCGTCATGGCGCAGTTGACCGGGCGGCGCATCGTGCAAATGGTGAAGGATGATCTGAAACCGTCCGACATCCTGACGCGTGAGGCGTTCCAGAACGCGATCCGCACCAATGCGGCGATCGGCGGTTCCACCAATGCGGTGATCCATATGCTGGCCATTGCGGGGCGGATCGGGGTGAAGCTGACGCTGGATGATTGGGATGCCTGGGGCCGCGATGTGCCCACAATCGTGAACCTGATGCCGTCGGGCAAATATCTGATGGAGGAATTCTTCTATGCCGGCGGCCTGCCTGCTGTGATCCGCCGCTTGGGCGAGGCGGGGCTTTTGAACAGAGAGGCGCTGACCGTTTCCGGTGGCCCGATCTGGGACGAGGTGAGGGAGGCGCGGATTCACAACGACGACGTGATCCTGCCTGCGGAAAAGGCGCTGACGCAATCGGGGGGGATTGTGGTGCTGAAGGGCAATCTGGCCCCCGATGGTGCGGTGCTGAAACCTTCTGCCGCCTCGCCCCATCTGATGAAGCACCGGGGCCGCGCGGTCGTGTTCGAGGATATCGACGACTACAAGGCGCGGATCAATGACGAGGCGCTAGAGATTGATGAAACCTGCGTCATGGTGATGAAGAACTGCGGCCCGCGCGGATACCCCGGCATGGCCGAGGTCGGCAATATGGGCCTGCCGCCCAAGGTGCTGCGGAAGGGAATTACCGATATGGTCCGCATCTCGGATGCCCGGATGTCTGGCACGGCTTATGGCACGGTGGTCTTGCACACCAGCCCTGAGGCTGCACGGGGTGGCCCCTTGGCTGTGGTCCGCACGGGCGACATGATCGAACTCGATGTGGCGGCGCGGCGGCTGCATCTGGATATTTCGGATGAGGAGTTGCAGGCCCGTCTGGCCGCTTGGGTCCCGCCGGTGCCGCCGCCCACCTCGGGCTATGCGAAACTGTATCACGACCATGTGGAAGGGGCCGATAAAGGCGCGGATATGGATTTCCTCGTAGGCTGCCGAGGCAATGCCGTTGGGCGGGAGAGCCATTGATGGCACGCCTGCCTGTCGCCCTAGTGGGTATCGGAAAAATCGCTCTGGATCAGCATGTTCCGGCGCTTTCCTCAAGTAACGACTTCACTTTGGCCGCGACCGTTTCCCGTAAGGGAAGCGTGCCCGGCGTGCCTGCCTATACCGGGCTTGACGCGATGCTGGCCGCCCATCCCGAAGTGCGGGTCGTCTCGCTCTGCCTGCCGCCCGTGCCACGGTTTCTGGCGGCAGAGGCCGCGCTCAAGGCGGGGCGGCATGTCATGCTGGAAAAGCCCCCCGGTGCGACCTTGGCCGAGGTTCATGCGCTCGAAGCCATGGCCCGCGCAAGGGGACTGACGCTTTACGCCACATGGCACAGCCGCATGGCGCGGGCGGTCGCGCAGGCGAAGGCTTGGCTGACAGGTCGGTCGGTGATCCGCGCGCATATCACCTGGCGAGAGGATGTGCGCAAATGGCACCCCGGTCAGGAGTGGGTCTTTGAACCGGGCGGGATGGGCGTCTTTGACCCCGGCATCAACGCACTGTCGATCCTCACGGAAATCCTGCCTGAACCTGTGCATCTGACCGGCGCGGAACTGGAGTTTCCCGCCAACCGCCAAACGCCAATCGCCGCGCGGCTGGCGTTTTCGGGCGGCGTGACGGCAGATTTCGACTGGCGTCAAGAAGGCCCTCAGACCTGGGATATCGAAATTGACACCGATCAGGGCCGCATGGCGTTGCGGATGGGGGGCAATGTCCTAGAGGTGGATGGCCAGACCGTCGCCGGAGAGGCCGATATCATGGGGGAATATCCCGCGCTTTACGCCCGGATGGCGGAACTGGTGGCCTTGGGCCAGTCAGAGGTGGATCTTGCACCTATGGTGCATGTGGCCGATGCGATGACCCTTGGCCGCCGCATCGTGACCGACCCCTTCCATTTCTAAAGATGCATCACGGTTGACGCGTCAGACATGCCGCGTCAGCCCCCCATCCACGCGCAGCGTCTGGCCGGTGATATAGCTGGACTCGTCCGTCAGAAGAAAAGCCGCCGCCTTGGCCTGTTCCTCCACCCGCGCGATGCGCTTCAGCGCGGTCTGATCGGCGAATTTGCCGACATCAAGGCTGTCGGTGAACCCCGGCGCGAGGCAGTTCATCCGGATGCCTGACGGGCCATAGCGGTCGGCATAAAGCTTGGTAAAGGACGAGACTGCCGCGCGATAGGTGCAGGATGCGGGGAAGAGGAGCGAAGGCTCGTGGCTGGCATAGGTCGTAACATTGACGATCGCACCGCCCTTTTGCGCCTCCATCACCGGGGTCACAAGGCGGGCCATGCGGATCACGGATTTGACGATCATGTCATGGGCGAGATCCCAGCCTTCATCCGGAATGGTCAGTAAATCCCCCTTTGGCGGGTGGCCGGTGTGGTTGAGCACGGCATCGATCCGGCCATATGTCCGCATCGCCAGCGCGACCAATGCCTGCTGATCTTCCTCCGTTTGCGCCACGCCGCGATGCGCGACCCCGCCCAGTTCGGCGGCAAGCTTTTCGCAGTTTTCCGATGGTGACATCAGCACAAGCGCATAGCCACGCCCGGCCATTTCGCGGGCAATTGCCGCCCCGATACCCCGGCCCGCGCCGGTGATGATGCAAACTTTGCGTGTCATGGTCGTCCCTCCCTTGGCGTTTCTCTTCGCCTTGGGACCACCATGCCCCGGCGGGCGCGGCAATGCCAGTCCCCGGTCGGATGGTCAGCGTGGCGGATGCGCCTCTGCGCTAAGCCAGTCGATCAGGCGCTGGAGGGGCCGGGCGGGCGGGCGCAATTCGGGCCAGACCAGAGCATATCGTCCATCCACCGGGGTTGGCCCTGCCGCCGCAGGGCGCAGGCGGCCTGCGCGAAACTCTGCTTCGGCCAGAAAGCGGGGCAGAAGGGCCACGCCAAAACCAAGCGCTGCCGCCTCTGCCATTTGCGCAAACTGATCGAAAAGCATCCCCCGCAGTCGTCCCGGTGCCGCCCCTTGGCGCGCGAACCAATCCTCCCAGGCGCCGGGGCGGCTTTCCAAATGCAGAAGCGGTAGGGTGAGCAGCGCCTCGGCCGGAACCGGGCCTTGGGGCAAAAGCGCCGGGGCGGCGGCCGGGATGACCTGTTCCTGCGTCAGGTCAAGGTAATGCACCCCGACCCAATCGCGCCGCCCGAAATGGATCGCGGCATCAAACTGTTCGCGGGCAAAATCAAAAGGCGCAAGGCGCGTGGCCAGGTTCACGGTGATCTCGGGCCAGCTTTCGGCAAAGCGGCGCAGGCGCGGCAAAAGCCAGTGCGTGCCAAAGGCGGGCAGAACCGCAAGGTTCAGGCTGCTGCGTTCCCCCGCCGCGCGGATCTTCAGGCTCGCCCGCGCAAGGTCTTGCAGATAATCGCGGATGGAGGCTGCGTAATCCGCCCCCGCCGGCGTCAGCACCAGCCCCTTGCCTTCGCGCCGTAGAAGCGTGACGCCGATCTGTTCCTCCAGTGCCTTCAACTGACGGCTGACGGCGGAATGGGTCAGCGCCAGCTCTTCTGCCGCAGCGGTGGCGGTGCCAAGCCGGTCCACCGCTTCCAGCGCCAGAAGCGAGCTGACCGAGGGCAGAAAGCGGCGCGGGGCGATCATGTGCGGTTTCCTCCAACCATCGTGCCAAGATATCGCTCTTTTCAAGCAGATGAAACGGCTATGCTTGGCGCTGACGTCAAAATAGAAGGCTGGCCCATGTTCCTTTCCCTGCTGTGCAAGGTGCGCTGATGGACCGCGCCGAGATTGTGCATGAGAATTTTCTACGTCGTGTGGCGGCGGGTGATTTGCCCAAGGGGCGCGCGCCTGCGGGGCCGATGACGGGGGAACTGGCGCAGGCGGCCTATCGCGCGGCCTGCCTGAGCCGGGCGCTTGACCGGCAGGCGCGGGTGATGCAGCGCGCGGGGCAGGGGTTCTATACCATCGGCTCCTCGGGGCATGAGGCGATGGCGGCGCTGGCGCTGGCTCTGCGGCCCGATGACATGGCCTTTTTGCACTATCGCGATGCGGCCTTTCAGATCGCGCGGGCAGGGCAGGTGCCGGGGCAGACGCCTTTGTGGGATATGCTTTTGTCCTTTGCCTCTTCCTCGGAAGACCCGATTTCCGGCGGGCGGCACAAGGTGCTTGGCTCGCGCGCCCTGATGATCCCGCCGCAGACATCGACGATTGCAAGCCATCTGCCCAAGGCGGTGGGGGCGGCCTATTCCATCGGGGCTGCGCGGCGGCGCCGGCCGGAACATGCGATTTTGGCCGATGACGGTCTGGTCGTCTGTAGCTTTGGCGATGCCAGTGCGAACCATTCCACAGCGCAAGGCGCCTTTAACGCCGCGCAATGGACAAGCTATCAGTCCATCCCCCTGCCGCTTCTGCTTGTGTGCGAGGATAACGGGATCGGCATTTCCACCAAGACGCCGGTCGGCTGGATCGAGGCGACCTTCGCCAACCGCCCCGGCATGGCCTATGTCAAAGCGGATGGTTTGGACATTTTCGACACCTATCGCGCGACGGCAGAGGCGGCCGCCCATGTCCGCACGCGGCGCAAGCCCGCGTTCCTGCATCTGCGCACGATCCGGCTTTATGGCCATGCAGGCGCGGATGTGCCGACAACATACCTTAGCCGCGAGGAGGTAGAGGCAGAGGAGGCACAAGACCCGCTGCTTCATGCCGTGCGCCTGATGCAGGAGGCAGGCGTCATGGCCCCGGCCGAGGCGTTGGACATCTACCGCGACACCTGCACCCGCGTGGCCCGCGTGGCGCAAGAGGCGGTGACCCGGCCCCGCCTGCGGAGCGCGCCGGAAGTGATGGCGAGCCTGATCCCGCCCCTGCGCCCCTGTCGCCCGACGAATGGGCCGAGTGCCGAGGCCCGCGCCACAGCCTTTGGCGGCGATCTGAAAGCGATGGAGGAGCCGCAGATCATGTCGCGCCTCATCAACTGGGCGCTGACCGACCTGATGCTGACCCACCCCGAAATCGTGATGATGGGCGAAGATGTGGGGCGCAAGGGCGGGGTTTATGGCGTTACACAAAAGCTGCAAACCCGCTTTGGCGCGGACCGGATGATTGACACGCTGCTCGATGAACAATCCATCCTGGGCCTTGCCATCGGCATGGCGCAGAACGGCTTCATCCCGCTGCCGGAAATCCAGTTCCTTGCCTATCTGCACAATGCCGAGGATCAGATAAGGGGGGAGGCTGCGACGCTACCCTTCTTCTCGATGGGGCAGTTCACCAATCCGATGGTGCTGCGCATCGCGGGTCTTGGCTATCAGAAGGGCTTTGGAGGGCATTTCCACAATGACAATTCGGTGGCGGTGCTGCGTGACATTCCGGGGATCATTCTGGCCGTGCCGTCGAATGGCGCCGATGCCGCGATGATGCTGCGCGAATGCGTGCGGCTTGCGCGCGAGGAGCAGCGCGTTGTGGTCTTTCTTGAACCCATCGCGCTCTACCCGATGCGCGACCTCCATGCCGAGAAGGATGGCGGCTGGATGCGCCGCTACCCTGATCCGTCGCGGGTGATCCCCTTGGGCGAGGTGGGGATGGAGGGGGAAGGGCGCGACCTTGCCATCGTGACCTTTGGCAATGGCACCTATCTTTCGCATCAGGCGCTGCCACAGATCGCGGCTGCGGGGATTTCCGCGCGGGTGATCGATACGCGCTGGCTCTCGCCCCTGCCGAAAGCGGCGCTCACGGCGGCGGTGGCGGGGTGCCGGAACATCCTGATCGTCGATGAAACCCGCCATTCCGGCGGCGTGGCCGAGGCTTTGATGGCCCATTTCGCGGAAAGCACCTCTGCGCGCCTGTCACGTCTGACGGCAGAGGACAGCTTCATCGCAACCGGCCCCGCCTATGCGGCGACCATGCCTTCTTCGGCCGGGATTGTCGCAGCCGCTCTGGCCTTGGCAGGGGGGAAGGCGTGATGGCGCGCAAGACGGCTGTTCTGATCTGCCCCGGTCGTGGCACTTATAACGCCACCGAACTGGGCTACCTTGGCCGCCATTTCCCGGACGCGGCTCTTCTGAGGCGCTTTGATGATCTGCGCCGCGCGGGCGGGCAAGAGACGCTGACCGCGCTTGATGGGGCCGCGCGCTTTTCGCTGGCGCTCCACGCGCGCGGGGATGTGGCGAGTGGGCTGATCTATGCGGCCTCTCTCGGCGATGCGCTGTCGCTTGACCCCGAGGGGGTAGAGGTCGTGGCGGTGACGGGCAATTCGATGGGCTGGTACACGGCGCTGGCCTGCGCCGGGGCAGTGACGCCCGAGAATGGCTTTGCCATCGCCAATACGATGGGCCGTCTGATGCAGGAGGCGTTGATCGGCGGGCAGATCGTCTATCCCTGGATGGCAGAGGATTGGCGCCCCGACCCCGCGCGCAAAGCCGATCTTCTGGCGCTGGTGGCAGGGATCGCCGCGCGCCCTGGCCATGTGCTGACACTGTCGATCGACCTTGGCGGCTTGCTGGTGCTGGCGGGGAACGAGGCGGGGCTTGCCGCCTTTGAAACCGCAGTGCCGCCCGTGCAGGGCCGCTTTCCGATGCGCCTGTCCAATCACGCCGCTTTCCATACCGCCCTTCAGGCCCCGGTGGCCGAACGGGGCCGCGCGGCGCTGCCGGAGTCGCTCTTTGGCCGCGCGCGGCTGCCGCTCGTCGACGGGCGCGGCCATGTCTGGTGGCCCGGATGTGCCACACCTGCGGAGCTTCGGGCCTATACGCTCGGCCATCAGGTGGTGGAGCCTTATGACTTTACGGCCGCCATCCGCACGGCCGCGCGGGAATTCGCGCCTGATCTCTTCATCATCACCGGCCCCGGCACGACCTTGGGTGGGGCGGTGGCGCAAGCGCTGATCCTGACCGGGTGGCGCGGGATCGCGGCCAAGGCCGATTTCCAGCGCCAGCAGGCGGAACAGCCTTTCCTCATTTCCATGGGCCTGCCCGAACAGCGCGGCCTTGTCACTGCAAAGGACCAAAGACCATGACCCATGCCGCCACGCTTGCTGCCGCGGGCCTAAGAGCCGCCGACCTCGCCGGGGGCAGTCTTGCCGTGCATTCCCCCATCGACGGCGCGCATCTGGCGCAGGTAGCCGAGACGGACCCGGCCCAGATGGGGCAAGTGATCGCCCGCGCGCAAGATGCCTTCCGCCTGTGGCGCGAGGTGCCAGCACCCCGCCGGGGGGAGCTTGTGCGCCTGCTGGGTGAGGAACTGCGCGCAGCCAAGGCGGAACTGGGTGCGCTGGTTACGCTGGAGGTGGGCAAGATCACCTCCGAAGGGCTTGGCGAAGTGCAGGAGATGATCGATATCTGCGATTTCGCCGTGGGCCTGTCGCGTCAGCTTTACGGTCTGACCATCGCGAGCGAACGCCCCGGCCATCGCATGGCCGAGACTTGGCATCCGATCGGCCCGGTGGGGGTGATTTCGGCCTTCAACTTCCCCGTGGCCGTCTGGTCGTGGAATGCGGCGCTTGCGCTGGTCTGCGGCAATCCGGTGATCTGGAAACCGTCGGAGAAGACGCCGCTGACGGCGATGGCCACCCAAAAAATCATGGAACGTGCCTTGGCCCGTTTCGGCGATGCGCCCGAAGGGCTGTGTCAGCTGGTGGTCGGCGGGCCGCAGATCGGGGCTGTGCTGGTCGACAGCCCGCTTGTGCCGGTGCTGTCAGCCACGGGATCGACCCGGATGGGCAGCATCGTTGGGCCGCGCGTCATGGCGCGGTGGGGCCGGCCCATCCTCGAACTGGGCGGCAATAATGCGATGATCGTGGCGCCTTCGGCCGATCTGGATATGGCGGTGCGCGCGATTGTTTTTGGCGCGGTTGGCACGGCGGGGCAGCGCTGCACGTCGCTCCGGCGCCTGATCGTGCATCATTCGATCCGCGAGGACCTCGTCACGCGTCTGACGCGCGCCTATGCCAGCTTGCCGATTGGTGACCCGCGCGCCACAACAACGCTGATCGGCCCGTTGATCGATCACGCCGCCCGCGACCGGATGCTGGGCCAATTGGAGCGTGCAAGGGCCGAAGGCGGAAAGGTCTATGGGGGCCGTGCCGTGGCCGCGGGCGTCCCGCAGGGCGGGGCCTATGTGGAGCCTGCACTGGTGGAGATGCCCGCGCAAACGGCTTGCGTGCGGGAAGAAACTTTTGCCCCGATCCTCTACGTCATGGGCTATGACCGGCTGGAAGAGGCGATTGCCCTGCAAAACGATGTGCCGCAGGGCCTGTCGTCCTGCATCTTCACACTCGACCTGCGCGAGGCGGAAACCTTCCTTTCTGCCGCAGGGTCCGATTGCGGGATCGCCAATGTGAACATCGGGCCCTCGGGGGCCGAAATCGGCGGGGCCTTTGGCGGCGAAAAGGAAACCGGGGGTGGGCGCGAAAGCGGGTCGGATGCGTGGAAAGGGTACATGCGCCGCCAGACCAGCACGGTGAACTATTCCACGCGCCTGCCCTTGGCGCAGGGGGTGCGCTTTGACCTCTGAACGCAATCTGTGGCGGGCGACCAGCCGCGAAGGCTTTGCCGCCCCTGTCTATTCCGGCGACAGAAGCGTGGATCTGGCGATCATCGGCGCAGGCTTTACCGGCAGCGCCGCCGCCCTGGAGGCTGCGCGGCAGGGGGCGAGCGTTTGCCTGCTGGAGGCGGAAACGGTTGGCCATGGCGGGTCAGGGCGCAATGTCGGGCTGGTGAATGCAGGGCTTTGGCTGCCGCCCGATCAGGTCACCGCACAGATGGGCGAGGGGCCGGGGCGGCGTCTGATCGCGGCCTTGGCCGAGGCACCGTCGCGCGTCTTTGACCTGATCGCCCGCGAGGGGATCGACTGCGAGGCCACACGAGCCGGGACGCTGCATCTTGCCCATGCGCCGGGGGGGCTTGCCGATCTGCGCGAACGGCTCCGCCAAGGGTTGGCCCATGGCGCGCCATTGTCGCTCTTGACGGCAGAGGAAACCGCGGAGCGTACTGGAAGCCGGGCCTTCCATGGTGCGCTGTTCGATCCGCGCGCTGGCACGATCCAGCCCTTGGCCTATGCTCAAGGGCTGGCGCGGGCGGCGGCACGGGCAGGGGCGAAACTTCATGAACACAGCCGCGTCAGTGCCTTGTCGCGTGAAAAAGGCGGCTGGCGGCTGGAGGTCCGGGGCCATGTGCTGCGCGCAACCCGCGTGCTGGTGGCAACCAATGCCTATCACCTTGGCCTTGGCCCTGCCTTTCAGCCGCGCTTTGTGCCGGTGCATTATTGCCAATATGCGACCGACCCACTGCCCGAAAGCCTGAGGAAGGATATCCTGCCGGGGGGCGAAGGGTGCTGGGATACCGCGCTGGTCATGTCCTCAGTCCGCATGGACAGGGCGGGGCGTCTGATCATTGGCGGGATCGGCAATGGCGGCGGGCCGGGCGGGGCGATCCATGCCGATTGGGCCGCGCGCAAGATGGTGGCGCTTTACCCGGCGCTTTTGGGCCAAAAGCTTGTCCATGGCTGGAGCGGACGCATCGCCATGACGGGCGACCATATCCCGAAAATCCTCGCCTTCGGCCCAGATGCTTTGGCCTGCTTCGGATATTCCGGAAGGGGAATCGGGCCGGGCACCGTTTTCGGGACCGAGGCCGCACGGGCCTTGCTTTCCGGTACCTGCACATCCCTTCCCGTCGATCCGGTCGAGGCGCATGAGGAAGCCTTTGTGCCGGCACGCGCGGCATGGGTGGAAACCGGGGCCTGCGCGACCCACGCTTTGGCGGCGCGGGTCTGAACAGTCGCGTCGTGACCGCATCGGGCCTTTTTGCGCACCTCTCTGGCCATGGGTTTCGCTTTTTCATCGAACCCGCTAGAGCAGACCCGGCAAGCGCAAGGCGGAGGTTTCGGTGCAGGATTGGGTGTTCCAACTGGTGGAAGGCGGGGGATATGCGGGTGTCCTGTTCCTCATGTTCCTTGAAACGATGTTTCCCCCCATCCCGTCCGAGGTCATCATGCCGATCGCCGGGATTGTTGCTGCTTCGGGGGCGCTCAGCCTTTCGGGGGTGATCGTGGCTGGCACGCTTGGTGCGATGCTGGGCAATACACTGTGGTATCTTCTGGCGCTGTGGATCGGGATTGACCGGTTTCAGCCCTTGATCGAACGCCATGGCCGGTGGCTGACCATCGACTGGCCCGATGTCGAGCGGGCGCAGGCGGCTTTCGGGCGCTATGGTGGATTGATCGTTTTCTTCGGCCGGATGATCCCGTCCATCCGATCCGTGATTTCCATCCCAGCCGGGCTGTTGCGGATGCGCCTGCCGGGCTTTCTGATTTGGTCCACCATCGGCACTTCAATCTGGAGCAGCGGTCTCGCCATCGCGGGCTGGGCGCTCGGGACCCATGTGGACCGCATTGAAGAGGTGATCGGCCCCGTCTCGACCGCCGTCGTCGTGGCTGTAGTGGGGCTTTACATCTGGCGTCAAATCACCTGGAGCCGCCGCCGGAGCCGCGAGGGGCGGTGATCCTGCCGCGGGGGAGCGAGGGGCAAAGCCACACCATATCCCCACATTGGAAAAGGGCGCCCGTGGGCGCCCTTTTGCAGTCATTTCCGCCGATTAGCAGGAGTAATACATCTGATATTCAATCGGATGCGGCGTGTGTTCATAGGCGTAAACCTCTTCCCACTTCAGCGCCATGTAGCCTTCCAGCTGGTCCTTCGTGAACACGTCACCGGCGAGCAGGAAGTCATGGTCTGCCTCCAGCGCTTCCAGCGCCTCGCGCAAGCTGCCGCAGACGGTCGGGATCTGCGCCAGTTCTTCGGGCGGCAAATCATACAGGTCCTTGTCGGACGCGGGGCCCGGATCGATCTTGTTCTTGATCCCGTCAAGGCCCGCCATCAGAAGGGCGGCAAAGGCCAGATAGGGGTTCGCCGACGGATCGGGGAAGCGGGCTTCGACGCGCTTGGCCTTGGGCGATTCCGTCCACGGAATGCGAACGCAGCCAGAGCGGTTGCGGGCGGAATAGGCGCGCAGAACCGGGGCCTCAAAGCCGGGGATCAGGCGCTTGTAGCTGTTGGTCGAAGGGTTGGTCAGCGCGTTCAGCGCCTTGGCATGTTTCAGGATGCCACCGATGAACCACAGCGCTTCTTGGCTCAGATCGGCATATTTGTCGCCCGCAAAGAGCGGCTTGCCGTCCTTCCAGATCGACATGTTCACATGCATGCCGCTGCCGTTGTCACCTTTCATTGGCTTGGGCATGAAGGTAACCGTCTTGCCATAGGCATGTGCCACGTTGTGGATCACATATTTGTACTTCTGGATGTTGTCGGCTTGCTGGACCAGCCCGCCGAAAATCATGCCCAGTTCGTGCTGGCAGGTCGCCACTTCGTGGTGATGCTTGTCGACCTTGATGCCCATGCGCTTCATGGTCGACAGCATCTCGGAGCGGATGTCCTGCGCCTCATCAATCGGGTTCACGGGGAAATAGCCGCCCTTGTAGCCCGCGCGATGCGCAAGGTTGCCGCCTTCCATCACGGTGTCGGTGTTCCAAGCCGCAGCCTCTGCGTCGATCTGATAAGCCACCTTGTTCGGGGCCTGCATCGCCGATGCCAGAAGACTTCAGATAAGCCTCCGCCTTGGCGGCCGTGCCACGGGGGTCACGGCTATAGGCTTCGCCTGTGTCGGGTTCAACCACGTTGCAATGCACGCAAAGCGTTTTTTCTGCATAGAAGGGGTCGACATAGACAGAGGTCGCGTCGGGGATCAGTTTCATGTCGGACTGATCGATCGACTTCCAACCCGCGATGGACGATCCATCGAACATGAAGCCTTCTTCGAAGAAGTCTTCGTCCACCAGATCGGCCACGATCGTCACGTGCTGGAGTTTGCCTTTCGGATCGGTAAAGCGGATGTCGACATATTCGACCTCCTCTTCCTTCATCAGTTTCAGAGCATCCTTGATCGCGCTCATCATGCTGCCTTTCGTGTTAGAGTTGGCTTGGGGGCCTCGCGGCCCGGTGTTGGGAGGTGTCAGACCGCGTCGTCGCCGGATTCACCGGTGCGGATGCGGATGGCCTGTTCGACGGGAGAGACAAAAATCTTTCCATCGCCGATCTTGTCGGTGCGGGCGGCGCTTACGATGGCTTCGATGGCAGTGTCGACCATGTCATCAGGAAGGACGACCTCGATCTTCACCTTGGGCAGGAAATCCACCACATATTCAGCGCCGCGATAGAGTTCAGTGTGGCCCTTTTGACGGCCAAAGCCTTTGACTTCCGTGACAGAAAGTCCCTGTACGCCGGCTTCCTGAAGCGCTTCTTTGACTTCATCGAGCTTGAAGGGCTTGATGATCGCTTCGATCTTCTTCATCGGCCGACTCCTCTTTTCCGCCTCGCTCTTGTCTGACCACTTCCCGAAGACCGGGACAATTCGATAGGTTCTGGAGAGGCGATGCTGGGCAACAAAACCGAAATGAACGCCTAAAAAATAAGCAATCAGGTGAATTAACGGGCTGTTTTGAAATGAAATGGGCGCAGAAATGACCGAAGTTCTGACATCTGCCCAAATGCGCAGCATTGAAGCAGCGGCCATGGCCAGCGGAGAAGTCACGGGGCTTCAATTGATGGAGCGTGCCGGTCAGGGGGTAGTCGCAGCAATTTTTGCCCAATGGCCCGCGTTATGCGCCAAAGGTTTGCGCGCTTTGGTGCTCTGCGGTCCCGGCAACAATGGCGGCGATGGATTCGTCATTGCCCGGCTTTTGCACGAGGCAAGCTGGGAGGTCGAGGTTGTGCTGTTCGGCAATCCAGAGACGCTGCCCTCTGATGCGCGCGTAAATTATGAACGCTGGCTTGGGATCGGGCAGGTGACGCAACGCCGGCTTGATCCACCGCTGCTTCTGGATGACGGCCTGCGGTTGGACAAGCTCCCTGACCTGTTGGTTGATGCGGTATTCGGGATCGGTCTGACCCGCCCGCTGCGCGGCGTATTGACTGCGCTGACAGATACAGCCGTGCAGCAGGTTCTTCAGAAGGCTGGTGTCAAACGTGTGGCTGTTGATATTCCAAGCGGGCTGAATGCGGACAGCGGTCTTCCTCTGGGCCAATACGTCCTGCCTGCGGATTTGACGGTTACCTTTCACCGCCTGAAACCCGCACATCTTCATCCCCCGGCCGCCAGATTTTGCGGCTCTGTGGTCGTCTGTGACATCGGTCTGGGCAGTTGGCACGAAAAGAAGGGTAATGCGGAATGATAGGTCGTCAGCCGCGAAAGGTATCAGGAGGCCCGGCTTTGGCCGCGGCCCTGCGTAAAGATCAAGCGGCACACAAGTATACGCACGGCCACGCCTTTATCCTATCCGGCCCGGTTGGTCGCGGTGGGGCAGGACGGCTTGCGGCGCGCGGCGCCCTTCGTATTGGCGCAGGACTTGTCACGCTTGGCTGCCCCCCTGATGCGATCTTGGAAAATGCCGCACGGCTGGACGCCGTGATGCTGAGGCCCATAGCGGATCAGGCGGACTTGGCTTTTGCACTGGAAGATGCGCGGATCACCGCGCTCTGCCTCGGCCCAGCTCTGGGGCTCGAGGAGCGGGAGGCAGAACTTGCTGCGGTTGCGCTTTCAGCAAGGCGACCGACGGTGCTCGATGCTGATGCGCTGACCTTGCTTGCGCGCGATGCAAAGCTGAGAGAGGGGCTACATGAAGCCTGCATCCTGACCCCGCATGAAGGGGAGTTTGCGCGTCTTTTCCCAGATCTCTGCATGAAGGAGACTGCGCAGTCCAAGGTGGATGCTGCCCGCGCTGCCGCTGTGCGGATCGGCAGCGTCGTTCTCCTCAAGGGCGCGGAAACAGTGATCGCGGAGCCATCTGGGAGGGTGGCAGTGAATGAAGCAACGTCTGATCGCGCGGCGCCTTGGCTTGCCACGGCCGGATCGGGCGATGTGCTGGCAGGCTTTGTCACGGGGCTGCTGGCAAGGGGATTTTCGCCTTTCGACGCGGCCTGCGCAGGTGCTTGGCTGCATGTAGAAGCGGCGCGCAGCTTTGGCCCCGGTCTGATTGCCGAAGACCTGCCAGAAGAAGTGCCCAAGGTCTTTCGCGCCTTGGGGCTATGAAGCCCAGACCTGTGTCAGGCTGGTACGGAAACAGCCGCACAGGCCAGTTCAAGGCCCCCCGCATAGATCACTTCTGCCCGATCAAAGCAAAGTGTCACCATCACGACCTCGGAAACCGTTTCTTCGCGAATATATTCACCATCCGCCAGTCGAAGGGCTGGCAACAAGGCCTGAGATTGGCCCGCGAGCGCAGGCGCGCGCCAATCGCGCAAGAGGATCGGTTGGTTTGGGCCTATGACGACATCGGCCTCGGGTGTGTCTTTGGCCAAAACGCCCTCGGAGATCCGCAGAACCTTCGCAGCCTGCAACCGCGCGACACCCACCTCGCGCACTACACGCGCACCAGAGCGGGTGATCACGCGATCTCCGGGGGCGATCTGTTCGATCGGGCGTGCACCGCAAAGCGTAAGGACAAGGGTCCCCGCTGCGATGGCGCAGGCTTCCATCTCCTGCGACAGGCGCAAGGAACCCATAGACAGCCCAAGGGACATGTCTGACACGACATTCTCCGTAACCTGCATCTTCCTGCCTCTTTTTTTCACGCAGACTATGGCGAAAGAACGGCGCAGGCGAGGGATTATTCCAGTACATTCATGCATCCCTTCCATCTGTGGCGCGATCGCCATTCTTTTCGTCAACATGTTTTTCCCCTCGCGCAGCCGTTGACGCTTTGCTAGAACGGCGCGGCTGCAGGGGCGTTGGCGTTTCTCTTTTGGGATTGTGGTCGTTCTCTGCGGCATGTGCGGGTGTGGCGGAATTGGCAGACGCACCGGATTTAGGTTCCGGCGCCGCAAGGCGTGGGGGTTCAAGTCCCTCCACCCGCACCAGTTTTTTTATGGCTCCGATGGCGCTCCATCCCAGCCTTCCCTGATCCCCGGACAAAGCGCCTTTGCCGACCGAGCGTGGTGGCTGCCAATCGCTTTCCTTTGAAGAAAACCGCGCGATTCAGGGTTGATCCCCTCGGCTCCGGGCACTAGACAGGCGCCAACGAAATGGGCCGCCCTTGGGGCGGCCCGTCAGCTTATGCGAGGAATGGAATGCAAGTCATCGAGACCCTGAACGAAGGCCTCAAGCGCGCCTACACCATCACGGTGACGGCGGCGGAACTGGACGTGAAAGTTCAGGAAAAACTGGTCGAGGCACAGCCCGAGATCGAGATGAAGGGCTTTCGCAAGGGCAAGGTGCCGCTGGCCATCCTGAAAAAGCAGTTCGGCCAGCGTATTCTGGGCGATGCCATGCAGGACGCCATCGATGGCGCGATGAAGGCGCATTTCGAAAAGACGGGTGACCGTCCCGCGCTTCAACCGGAAGTCAAGATGGTGGATGGCGAAACTTGGTCGGAAGGCAAGGATGTGGTCGTGACCATGTCCTATGATTGCCTGCCGCCCATTCCGGAGGTTGATGCCGGTGCCATCACGCTGGAGCGTCTGGTGGTCAAAGCCGATGACGCCTCGGTCGAAGAGGCGCTCAAGAACCTTGCCTCCAACGCCCAAAGCTTTGAGGACCGCAAGAAAGGCTCCAAGGCCAAGGATGGCGATCAGGTCGTGATCGACTTCAAAGGCTCGGTCGATGGGGAGTATTTCGACGGTGGTTCCGCCGAAGATTACCCGCTTGTGCTCGGCTCCGGATCCTTCATTCCGGGCTTTGAGGAGCAACTCGTCGGCGTGAAAGCGGGCGAGGAAAAGAAGGTGGAAGTGAACTTCCCCGAAAACTACGGCGCTGCCCATCTGGCGGGTAAGGCTGCCGTGTTTGAATGCACGATCAAAGCCGTGAAAGAGCCGAAAGCGGCAGAGATCGATGACGAATTGGCCAAGAAATTCGGGGCGGAAGATCTTGCCGCGCTCAAGGGCCAGATCGCAGAGCGGCTGGAGGCGGAATACAAGGGTGCTTCCCGCGCGGTGATGAAGCGCGCGCTCTTGGATCAGTTGGATGCCATGGTCAAATTCGACCTGCCCGCCGCTTTGGTGGAGGCAGAGGCTAACCAGATCGCCCACCAGCTTTGGCACGAGGAAAACCCCGAGGTTCACGACCACAACCACGGCAATATCGAACCGACGGCAGAGCATAAGACGCTGGCCGAACGCCGTGTGCGCCTTGGCCTTCTGCTCGCCGAAATCGGTCGTAAGGCCGAAATCACCGTGACCGATGCCGAGATGACGCAGGCCGTTCTGAACGCCGCGCGCCAGTACCCGGGTCAGGAGCGTGCCTTCTTTGAATTCGTTCAGAAGAACGCCCAGATGCAGCAGCAACTGCGCGCCCCGATCTTTGAAGACAAGGTCGTGGATCACATCGTGTCCGGCGCCAAGCTGA